>NZ_CP109901.1:3613226-3914328 GCF_033095805.1 Serratia sp. UGAL515B_01
GCAAAGTGGAAAGAAGCAACCACAACCAACAAATTTTACTCATCAGCGCCGTCCCCAGAGCTGAGCAATGTCAGTTCGGTGAATACCCCTTCAGACCGACTCTCGATACGTATCTGGTCAATCCGTTTGTGTGGTGAAATCGTTTCTAGTAAACGCAGCAATCCCGAGTAATTCACCTGAAATTTAAACGTTTGTTGTGCTGGCTTATCCTGCTGTTGCCAACGCAGTAACTTCCCGCCAACCTGGGAGAGATTACTCCCCAGTTCCGCGTGGTCTTCCGGCTGTTTTATCGCTTTGTGTTGCAAACTCAACTCTAATGCCTCTAGCGACGGCAACTGGCTTATTTGCTGCTGCCGCTCTGTAACCTGTAATTGAAGCTGTTGTTGCTGTTGATACAATCTTTCCCGTCGCTGCCACTGACCGGAGATAAACAACACATAAGCCAGCAAAATACCCGCAGCCAATACCAGCCATTGAACGGCCAGTAGCTGCCAACATGGCCGCCCAAGCCATTGGATTAACCAAATTGGTAAGGGCTTATTCATTCGTCACCCAGCGTGCCTTCAGGATAAACGTCAGTCCCCCTTCTTCCCGTGCCATAACTTCCGCTAGTTGGCTGTGATGCAGCAAAGGCGATAAGGCCATCTGCTGCTCAAATGTGATAATCGCCGCATAAGGTGCCCCCACTCCTTGCAACAAGATCCCCTTCGCATTTTCTTCAAACCTTGTGAGCCACAAAGTATCAGGCAACGCGAGGGAGAGTTGCTGTAGCAGTGACAGATAACGCCGATTATGTGCAAGATTCTGCCGACGCTGGGTTTCTGCTGCTGTTACTCGCGCCAGTTCTGACATCGATTGCTGCACTTCACGGAGCCGAACGGTCAAGTCGGAATATTGCTGAGTTAACGTTTGCACCACCTTACGTTGTTGTACCTGCTGATGGCCCAGTAAAAAAAAGATAGAAGTAAGGATAGACGTGGCGACAAACAACTGGGTGCAGAACAGCCTTAACCAGAACACATAGCGTCGCCGTTGTTGCCTGACACGCCAAGGTAAAAGATTGACCTGGTACATTAATTGTCCTCACCGCGAAGTGCTAACCCGCCAGCCAGAACAAAAGCCGTAGGCAAAAGTGGTAGCGGCGGATATAAGCGGCTGAAAGCAGTGAACGGCGACCAAGATATAGCGCCGATCCCTTCAGCCACCACTTCGTCAATCACGCTGCTGTAGTAAACTCCCTTGGTTGCAAGCGTTGGGCACGCGGCTCCTATTACGCTCAATGCCTGCTCTACGCTCTCAGCCTCACGAACGGGCAATACACCATAAGTAAATGCCTCAGTACGTGGTGCAACCCACAACCACTCATACTCTAATCGGTGCAGCAACCCAACATCCTGGGACAGGCCAACAGCCCCTGCCATCACGGATAAAGCATTAGGTGTGATATCAACAACTTCCGGTTGTAATTCGGCCTGCAGCAGGCAATCTAGCCACTGCTGCAGTTCCTGCTGACGGGCAGCAGTGAGCAGCAAATGATGTGAATTTGGGGGTGCCGGACGGTAATCCATCACCAGAGTCTGGCTGTCTAGCGGGAACTGCCTCAGCCCTTGAGAGGTAATATAGTCATGACGTATCGGCTCCCGTAAACGGAAGTCCGGTAAAGGCAAAGTGTGTTGTAAAACACGCTGCGCGGGCAAAGCAATGCGTAAGGAGATATGTCTTGGTAACTGGTTACGCCACTGCTTCAAAATGGTAACCAAAGTATCAGTTTCTTCTAAACATCCTTCACGCAACACAGGATGCGGTAACGCCTGTTGCCACCAGTGGCGCAGTTGCCAACCGCTTCGGCGATATTGTGCTGCCAGCGCTCTAACGCAGTGGCTTTGTATATCCAACCCCACCTGCCAAACTTGAGAAAACATATTCTTTATAGCCTCCATACCCTCAAATAACAAAAGAACATATCCATGTTGCAGGCTTACCTTTATACTACTGCGCGGTTGTTTATAAACTGCCCAACTGGCATGAAATGGGAAATCTCAGGTGAAGTTCGTAAAGTATTTTTTAATCCTTGCATTGTGTTGCATCTTGCTGGGAGCAGCCTCGATTTTTGGCTTGTACAAATATGTCGAGTCACAGCTGCCCGACGTCGCAACGCTAAAAGACGTGCGGCTGCAAATTCCAATGCAGGTTTACAGTGCCGATGGCGAGCTTATCGCCCAATTCGGTGAGAAACGTCGTATACCTCTGAAGCTGGATCAAATCCCGCCGGTGATGATGCATGCTTTCATCGCCACAGAAGACAGCCGTTTCTATGAGCATCATGGGGTCGACCCTGTCGGTATCTTCCGTGCAGCCTCTATTGCGCTGCTCTCAGGCCATGCAACCCAAGGTGCAAGTACCATCACTCAGCAATTGGCCAGAAATTTCTTCTTGAGCCCAGAACGTACTTTGATACGGAAAATCAAGGAGGTCTTCTTGGCGATCCGCATTGAACAGATGATGACCAAGGATGAAATCCTTGAACTGTATCTCAACAAGATTTATTTAGGTTACCGTGCTTACGGTGTAGGTGCCGCGGCACATGTCTATTTTGGTAAAGACGTTAGCGAACTAAGCTTGAGTCAGATAGCGACGATTGCCGGATTGCCCAAGGCTCCCTCAACATTCAACCCACTCTATTCCCACGATCGCGCGGTGGCACGCCGCAACGTTGTGCTGTTGCGCATGTTGGACGAACGCTACATCACCAAAGAGCAATACTATCAAGCTCGCAGTGAAGAACTGGTTGCGCATTACCATGCGCCAGAAATCAGCTTCTCCGCGCCATACCTTGCAGAAATGGTGCGTCAGGAAATGATCGGTCGATATGGTGAGAATGCTTACACAGATGGTTATAAGGTATACACCACCATCACCAAGAAGCTGCAATTGGCTGCCCAGGAAGCCGTGCATAAAAATGTGCTCGATTATGACATGCGTCATGGCTACAGAGGACCGTCAAACGTGCTGTGGAAAGTGGGGGAGATAGCATGGGATCAGAAACAAATTATAGACTCTCTGAAAAACCTGCCTAATTACGGCCCGCTGGCACCGGCAGTGATTACCCATGCGGATGCAGAACAAGCCTCAGCGATGCTGTCCGACGGCAGCAGTATTGTGCTAACGATGTCAGGTATGCGTTGGGCACGCCCCTTCAAAACGGATACCCTGCAAGGCCCAACACCCAAGCGCGTTACCGATGTAGTGCAGACGGGTCAACAGGTATGGATCCGCAAGGAGAATGATAAATGGTGGTTGGCACAAGTGCCGGACGTCAATTCGGCACTGGTTTCCATCGATCCAAATAATGGCGCTGTCAAGGCACTGGTGGGGGGGTTCGATTTCAACCAGAGTAAATTCAACCGGGTCACTCAAGCGTTGCGTCAGGTGGGGTCCAACATTAAACCTTTCCTTTACACTGCGGCGATGGACAAGGGGCTGACGCTGGCCACGATCCTCAACGATTTACCGATCACCCGCTGGGATGCAGGTGCCGGTACCGACTGGCGCCCTAAAAACTCCCCCCCCACTTACGACGGTCCGATCCGCCTACGTCAGGGACTTGGACAATCAAAAAACGTGGTGATGGTTCGCGCAATGCGTGCCATGGGCGTCGATTACGCTGCAGAATATCTGCAACGCTTCGGTTTCCCCGCACAGAATATTGTGCATTCGGAATCTTTGGCATTGGGATCGGCTTCTTTTACCCCATTACAGGTGGTACGAGGTTATGCCGTGTTAGCCAATGGAGGCTATCTGGTTGACCCCTATTTCATTACCAAGATTGATGACTACACAGGTAACACTATATTCAACGCCAAGCCCAAAATCGTCTGCAAAAGCTGTAATCTGCCGGTTATTTATGGTGACACTCAGCGTTCGGCCATGCTCTCTGACGATAACGTTGAGAACGTAGCGGTATCACAGGAAGGTATCAATAACAGCGTGCCAATGCCGCAGCTTGAGCAGATCACGCCAGCCCAAGTACGACAGGATAATGAGCAGCAGTACGCGCCACATGTGATTAGCACCCAGTTATCATTCCTTATGCGTGATGCATTGAATAGCAATATCTTTGGCGAACCCGGCTGGATGGGGACCGGTTGGCGTGCAGGCCGCGACCTCAAACGCCATGATATCGGTGGCAAAACCGGTACAACCAACAGTTCGAAAGATGCTTGGTTCTCTGGTTATGGTCCGGATACGATCACTTCAGTCTGGATCGGCTTTGACGATCATCGCCGCGATCTTGGCCGAACAACAGCCTCTGGTGCAATAACAGATCAAATCTCTGGAGGGGAAGGCGGTGCAAAAAGTGCTCAACCCGCGTGGGATAACTTTATGAAAGTTGCTCTTGAAGGGCTCCCAGAACAGAAAATAACCCCCCCTCCGGGGATTGTCAGTGTAACCATCGACAAAAGAACAGGTAAATTGTCCAATGGCGGCGCTGGCAGCCGTTCTGAATATTTTATCGAAGGCACTCAACCGACAGAGTTCTCTGCACAAGATGCAGGCACCACTCTCACAGATCCAACTGGCGAAAGTCACGAACTATTCTAAAAACGAAAATGGCCAGTACAGCAGTCTGGCCATTTTTAATCTAGGCTTTACACCTTAGTGTCCGTCGTGCCGTCAAGCTCCAAAAGCTCATTATTAAGGCAGATGAGGGAAACGCATAATAGTGAATGTGCGACAACACCGAGAATAAATTTCCGGATACAGGCTAGCGCTAGCGGGAACCCTGTAGAAAGGCCGCAGTCAGGAATAATGCGCTGACGTTACGTGCTTCACGAAAGTCCTCCTCAGCCAACAATGTCATCATATTGGCGATTGGCCAGCGGACTTGCGGTAATGGTTCTGGCTCATCGCCTTCCAGACTTTGTGGATAGAGATCCTGAGCCACAACAATATTCATCTGACTGGAAAAATAGGAAGGCGCCATCGTCAGTTTACTAAGAAAATCAAAGCGCTTAGCACCGAATCCAACTTCTTCCATCAACTCGCGGTTAGCCGCTTCCAGAAGGCCCTCGCCAGGATCAATCAACCCTTTCGGAAAACCCAATTCATAGGATTCAGTTCCCACCGCATACTCACGGATCAACAGTAAATCATCACCAATTATCGGCACAATCATCACGGCTTCACGTTCTGAAGGCCGCATACGTTCATAGACTCGCCGCACACCATTACTAAATTCCAGATCGACCGACTCAACGTTAAATAAACGCGAACGTGCGACTGTTTCTACTTTCAGAATTTTAGGTTTCTGCAGGTGTTTATCCATGATTGCCTCAAGAAGGTTACACCCCATGCCACTAAAATAGTGCGGTAATAAGGCCTGTAACCAGGATAATAATGTGCAAGTTGTGCTCTGATGACGCTCAAACAAACACTGACTAAACTCAATTTTGTTCACATGATGATTTAATGAGAACATTGACCACAACGCGCTTAGGCTGTCGCCGTGCCCTACGCACAAATAACCACTAGCGACGCTCGCGTATAATGGAGACACACAACCTAGGGCATAACTTACTTTTTTTTAACAAGCGTGACCAGCTCGGCAGCAATTTTCCCCCATACTCATTAAAAACGGTTTAAGAAAATAAGATAAACCCGATATCGTGCCATAAGAAGAAGTTGCTATGATCAGCTAGTAAGCGGTTTGCTAATGGCACCAACTTACAATTTAACGATTGCGCGTTCTATCACTGAGCTTTCAAGTCCGTATAATATGTTACGTTTATCCGCTGATAAGATTCAAATAGACTTTAAAGACAGCGGGATCGGCGAGTCTAAGGATCCAAGGTGAGGGTAGCATGGGCACAATAGCGTTGATATTGGCCCTAGTGCTTGTTTTTCTACTCGCTGCCAGCCTCTACCTCTGGCTCAGTCGCCGTCGTAAACCTTCTTTAACAGGTTCCCTAACCTTCATAAAACCGACACACCGCAAACTTACCTTAGAAGAGCGCGCTGCGATTGAATATTATCTCAACCAGCAGGATAGCTGGTCAGAAAACAAACTATTGCCCAACATTCCTACTCCAAACTCTGCCAAGCTGACGCTGACGGTGCAGAGTGATGATGTCTACCCCATCACTCAGGCCATTACTCGCTACGGGCTAGCGAATGATACCCCCAACAATTGGCGCTATTATCTCGATTCTGAAGAGATCCATCTGCCGCCATTCTGGGAGCAGTACATCAGCGCAGATAACTACGTCGAAGTGATCAAGACCCAGACTCTCCCGTTAGTCATTTCACTCAACGGCTATTCTCTGCTCGACCACATTCAGAATAGTTCACCGCCGCCGGTGGTTACTGTTAATCACTCTGAGAATGCAGCCATCCGCAAGGATGAGAGTGAACATGTTGAGTTGATAAATATTCGTAAAGAAACCCGTGAAGAATATACACTCAATGGTCCCAACGGCGTCAAAGAAGCGATAACTATCTCCGTGGCTCTACTGTTGCTGTTTTTCAGCTTAATAAGCCCGGTAGTCGTGATCCCATGGATGATTTTTTCTGCTGTGCTGACGATCGTTTGGGGGTGTTGGAGTCTATTTCGTCGCCCAGTTGAAGGTGAGTTGAAAGAGGTCCACGGTTTACGTGGCACACCAAAGCGCTGGGAGTTGTTCGGCGAGTCTAATCAGGAGCAAGTCAGTAATATCTCTTTGGGGACCATTGATTTGATATATCCCCCACACTGGCAACCTTACCTCTCACAAGATTTGGGGAAAATAACCAACGTAGATATTTATCTTAACAAGCAAGTGATACGGCATGGCCACTATCTTTCCCTACACGACGAAGTAAAAAATTTTCCTCTACAGAAGTGGGGTAAGAACGCCGTGCTGGCGGCGAATTCTCTTGTGGTCCTGCTCTTGCTGCTCACCTACATCCCACTCAGTTTACCGGTTAAATTGAGCAGTTCATGGCTACAAGGCACTAAGAGAACTGAAGTTTCTAACGTGCAGGAGTTAAACACTCTTCCTTTGCATATCGGTGATACACTGAAAATTCATGGCACAGGTATGTGTTATGTCCCCTCAAACAACCATCCAACAGCTGCGGTTCCTAGTTTTATGCCTTTCGACTGCTCTACAATCTACTGGAGTAATGCCGATCCGCTGCCACAGCCAGAGTCCGAAATAGTCAACAAGGCTACAGCCCTACGGGCCTCTGTCAACGGGCAATTGCACCGCAGTGGTAACGAACAGAAACTCAATCCACAGTTGGCCAGCGCAATAGAGAAATCAGGTATGATCTTGCTGGACGATTTTTCAGGTATCGTTTTAAAAACTCAGGATTTGTGCGGAAAGGAAGCTGATTGCATTAGGCTGAAGAACGCCTTGACCAATCTGGGAAACGCTAAAAACTGGACCAGTCTGGTGAAAAGAGCAAAGTCTGGCGCCCTGCGAGGCATTAACGTTCTTCTTCGGCCCATCAGTGCCAAATCTCTGGAAAACTTGACCAATGCGGCAACCTCAGCATTTTTCTCTCAGGAAACCCTTCAGGCGATAGCTCGACTTAATAATCCGCCATCGGGCGGTTTTTTGATCACCAGCGACGAAGGCAAGCTGTTGGTGAACCATCAACTCCCCCTACAGCCGCTTAACGAATACAATACTTTTGACCAATGGAAAGAATTGCAACGTCTTAGTAGAGCTTTGTTAAATACCCCTTTCAAAGCTCAGGGCGTTATCACCAATACCTTTGTGGATGCTAACGGCACTCGTCATATCGCACTACACAGCGAACCAGATATGGTAACCCTGTGGCGCTATCTGGGTACCAGCTTACTGCTCCTGGCACTGGTCATTATCTTTGGATACAACACCTGGCGTTTAATACAACGCTGGCGCAAAAACCAACATCGTCTTGCTGATATTCACCGCTATTACCAAAGTTGCTTTAATCCACAGCTAACCCCGGTATCAATAAGTCCTGCGGTCTAGGCTGCGCCTCTCGCGCCCCCTGCTTATGGTAAACTCATATTAGGCTGTCATCTACGGGTCATGATTAACCCGCAAAGAGGTTTGTTACATGGTTCCAAAGTTTGACTGGCAAGATATTGACACCGTATTACTGGACATGGATGGCACCCTATTGGATTTAGAGTTCGACAGCCATTTCTGGTTAACGCGGGTCCCACTTGCCTTGAGTGAACAACGTGCCATTCCCCTCGAAGAAGCACGCAAGCTTATCGACGACGAATATCTTGCCGTGCAGCACACGATGAACTGGTACTGTTTTGATTATTGGTGTGAGCGCTTGGATCTGGATATCTACCAGATGACCAGCGAGGTGGGTAGCCGTGCGCGTTTACGTGAAGATACCACACCATTTTTGCAAGCCTTGCGCCGCGCTGGTCACCGCACAATCCTGCTAACCAACGCGCACCCACATAGCCTGGCGGTAAAAGTTGAACACACGGGTTTGGATCAGCACCTTGATTTATTACTTTCCACCCACACATTTGGTTATCCAAAAGAGGATCAGCGCCTATGGCAACTGGTGCAACAGCAAACGGGATTCGAACCACAACGCACGTTGTTTGTTGACGACAGCGAACCGATTCTTGATGCAGCCAGTCAGTTCGGTATCCGTCACTGTCTTGGCGTACAGAACCCGGATTCCAGTATGGCGAGTAAGACTTTCCAGCGTTTTCCATCAATAAGCGATTATCGCCTGTTGATACCGGCGTTGGAACGGAGGAGAACATGAAAGCCAAAGAAGTGCCGAATGATGATGTCCGTCTGGATAAATGGCTATGGGCAGCACGCTTTTATAAAACCCGTGCACTGGCCCGTGAAATGATCGACGGTGGCAAAGTTCATTACAACGGGCAACGCAGCAAGCCGAGTAAAACTGTTGAGGTTAATGCTGAAATCAAGCTGCGCCAAGGCAATGAAGAACGCACCGTGATAGTTCTGGCTGTTACCAACCAACGGCGCGGTGCCAGTGAGGCTGTTCTGATGTACCAGGAAACACAAGCCAGTATTGCCAACCGCGAAAAAATGGCGCTGGCACGCCGGATGAATGCACTGACCATGCCGCATCCAGACCGTCGCCCAGACAAGAAAGAACGGCGCGATCTGATCAAATTTAAATTTGGTGAACAGGAATAGTCCCTCACCTTAAAGAGAGAATACTATGTCTAACCATGACCAATTACACCGTTACCTGTTCGAAAACTATGCGGTGCGCGGTGAACTGGTGACCGTCAGCGAGACCTTTCAGCAGATCCTGACCAACCATGACTACCCGGCTGCAGTGCAAACGCTGCTAGGTGAATTACTGGTTGCAACCAGCCTTTTGACAGCCACACTGAAGTTCGACGGTGACATTACCGTGCAGATACAGGGCGATGGCCCGCTGAAACTGGCGGTGATCAACGGCAACAACCGTCAGGAAATGCGCGGTGTCGCCCGTGTAGATGGCTATATCGCGGCTGACAGCTCTCTACACCAAATGCTCGGTAATGGCATCATGGTGATCACCATCAGCCCAACGGAAGGTGAGCGTTATCAGGGCGTGGTGAGCCTGGAGGGCGGAACGCTAGCCGAGTGCCTGGAAGGCTATTTCCGCCAGTCCGAGCAGTTGCCAACGCGTTTGTTTATCCGTACCGGAGAAGCAGAAGGGAAACCGGTCGCCAGTGGTATGCTGCTGCAGGTTCTGCCCGCACAGGAAGGTAATGCCGATGATTTCGATCATCTGGTACAACTGACCGCCACCATCAAGAACCAAGAGCTGTTCACGCTACCAGCTAACGAAGTGCTGTATCGTCTCTATCATCAGGAAGAGGTCACGCTGTACGAACCACAAGATGTGACTTTCCGTTGCACTTGTTCGCACCAGCGCTGTGCCGATGCATTAATGACACTCCCTGCGGAAGAGGTTGCCGATATGTTGGAGCAAGACGGCAACATTGATATGCATTGCGACTATTGCGGCAATCATTACGTGTTCAACTCGGTAGATATTGCCACCCTGTACGCCGGTCATACCGATGGCAATGAGCAACTGCATTAAGTTATCGCCCGAGCGGCTTCAACGCATAGTGAGGCAGAGCCGTAAAATGGTTCGTCAACTGCTTTGAATGCCGCAAGGCGGTAACTATACTCGCCATAATTCACGTTGCTTGGGTGTTGGCTGCATGCGTATGCATCAGTCACATCGTGGGCTAATTGCTCCTAGCGACTTTCGGTCTTGCCGCCTAAATGCAGCTCGAATGGTTTCTAATATTAGTTATTTAAATTTTTTGCATCTAAAACATGAGCCACTCTGATAATTTCTTATTATATAAAAATGAATATACAAATCAAAATTCATTAAACCCAATTTTTTTTCATACATTCAATGAGTTGATACCGTATTAAACGTAATACTCGCGTTCGATGAAAGTGCCGATGTCCCGTCGTGCATTTCGGGGGATTTTGAATACCCCGGCGTCTTACGATTGAGCCGTTTCAGTCGGTTACGCAATGTCAGATTTTCACCCTCAATACGCTGTGTATACAGCTTGCCAACAAAATTTTTGCTTGTGGATGTTCGTCGTTGTAAGCCCTATAGCCATCAGCGCACCAAAAAGCCACATTAAAACCCATTACAGTTGCAAGAGTACGCGCAATTTGCCGGTAAAAGCCAACATGGCTGCCAACAGCAGCAGTTTATCGCTGCCAGCAATCCAGCAATCCAGCAATCCAGCAATCCAGCAATCCAGCAATTAGTATCGTCATGAAATAATGAGGGAAAACGGTTAAACCCTGGGGGCAATTTTAACAATGCTTTGTTGAATGGCAAAGGAAGCGATCGCATTGATGTTGCCCCAGTAAAAAAGCCATCTGCAAAAAACATTCCCACCGAGGACTTTACTGGTGATGCCGTTTTAATACTCTCCGTTCAGTGATAAAGTTTTTGTATTAAATGTCACGACAGCAGTAAAAGTTATTGTTGTGACATGCAAACCTATTCCTAGACTGTATCAATATTAGCGTCAACCTGCGGACAGATGGAAACAAGCCGTCGTTTGCACACTTGCTTTTTTCCGTGTGCTATGTCCCATAACGTAACTAAAAAAGTTTAATACATTAATTTTTTGATACCTATAGAGGTTACAATGCACTGACCCCCTACTATTGTCGCAAGAAATTCTGTATTCAAGGAGTAGTGACATGAGTGTTAAAGGTATTACCCGCCAAGAACTTGCCGCTTATGGAATTCATAACGCTGGTGAAATCATTCACAACCCGAGTTATGAATTACTGTTTAAAGAAGAGACGGATCCTGCGCTTGAAGGTTTTGAGCGTGGTGTAGTAACCAATTTGGGTGCAGTTGCTGTCGATACAGGCATCTTCACCGGTCGTTCTCCAAAAGATAAATATATTGTTCGTGACGATATTACGCGCAACACCGTCTGGTGGGCCGATCAGGGCAAAGGCAAGAACGATAACAAACCTCTCAGCCCTGAAGTCTGGGCAGATCTGAAAAAACAGGTTACTGAACAACTCTCTGGCAAACGTCTATTTGTGGTAGATACCTTCTGCGGTGCCAACGCGGATTCGCGTTTAAAAGTGCGCTTCATTACGGAAGTGGCATGGCAGGCACACTTTGTAAAAAACATGTTCATTCGCCCAACTGAAGAGGAACTACAGGGCTTTGAACCTGACTTTGTGGTGATGAACGGTGCCAAGTGCACTAACCCGAACTGGCAACAGCAGGGAATGAACTCGGAAAATTTCGTGGCATTCAACCTGACCGAACGCATGCAGCTGATCGGCGGTACCTGGTACGGCGGCGAAATGAAGAAAGGGATGTTCTCAATAATGAACTACCTGCTGCCGCTGAAAGGCATTGCTTCCATGCACTGTTCGGCCAACGTGGGCAAGAAAGGTGATGTGGCGGTGTTCTTCGGCCTATCCGGTACGGGGAAAACCACGTTGTCTACCGACCCAAAGCGCCAGTTGATTGGCGATGATGAGCACGGCTGGGATGATGATGGCGTCTTCAACTTTGAAGGCGGCTGCTATGCCAAGACGATCAAGCTGTCTCAGGAAGCGGAACCAGACATCTACAACGCGATAAAGCGCGATGCGCTGCTAGAAAACGTGACGGTTTTGGCAAACGGTACTGTCGATTTCAACGATGGTTCAAAAACGGAAAATACCCGCGTTTCTTACCCGATTTACCATATTCATAACATCGTCAAGCCGGTTTCCAAAGCAGGTCATGCTACCAAGGTGATATTCCTGACTGCCGATGCCTTCGGCGTATTGCCTCCGGTATCGCGCCTGACGGCTAACCAGACCCAATACCACTTCCTGTCTGGTTTCACTGCGAAACTGGCTGGTACCGAGCGTGGTGTTACCGAACCAACACCGACTTTCTCCGCTTGCTTCGGCGCAGCCTTCCTGTCACTGCACCCAACCCAGTACGCAGAAGTGCTAGTCAAACGCATGCAAGCGGCCGGTGCCCAGGCTTATTTAGTGAATACCGGCTGGAACGGCAGCGGTAAACGTATATCGATCAAAGATACGCGCGGTATTATCGACGCCATTCTGAACGGAGAGATCGATAAAGCAGAAACTATTACGCTACCCATCTTCGACCTGGCCATGCCAACCAGCCTGCCTGGCGTTGATCCCGCCATTCTAGATCCACGTGCCACCTATTCCAGCACAAAGGCATGGGAAGAAAAAGCACAGGACCTGGCAAACCGTTTTATCACTAACTTCGATAAGTATACCGACACGCCGGCTGGTGCCGCATTGGTCAGTGCAGGACCGAGACTGTAACACCCTCGGCACAATCATTGCTGTGCCAGTCACATCTCCTATCATTTCAAAGACGCGGGTTCCGCGTCTTTTTATGCTTGTACTATCAGAAACTAAGGTAATAGACGAAACACATGTAAGCAAGAACGCTTCAATAGGCAGGGCTTATAGGGCGTCTTCTTTAGCCGATAATTGCCCATTGATGGATTCACTCTTCTCGATCGGTAACGGAATATAGGCGCGTATGCGTAACCCACCACGTTCACTTTTGCCGATATCCAGTACGCCAGCATGAGCATCAATAATACGTTGCACAATCGCCAGCCCGAGCCCTGTACCACTGGTGCTGCGTGCACTGTCGCCACGCACAAAAGGTTGGAAGAGGTGTTTAAGTTCTCCTGGCTTGATACCCGGACCGTCATCTTCCACTTGGAACCAACCGCGTTGCAGTTCGCGACCACTGCTAACCTTGATCCAACCATTGCCATAGCGAGCCGAATTCACCACCAGGTTCACCACTGCACGTTTGATCGAGAGCGGATGTACATCCATCAGCAGTTCGCCCGGCAAAATGTCAGTTTCAATCACACGCTCATAGCCACTCTCCGTGGCAACTACTTCGCCAAGGATAGCGTTCAGATCGCTGATTTCGGTCTGCATTTCCTGGCCGGTACGCAGGTAATCAATAAACTGCTCGATGATGTCGTTACATTCCTCGATATCTTTATTGATTGATTCCGCCAGATAGCCGTCCTCAGCGCTCATCATTTCCGTTGCCAATCGTATACGTGTCAACGGTGTGCGTAGGTCGTGGCTAACACCCGCCATTAACAAGGTACGGTCGTCAGCCAGTTGCTTCACACCTGATGCCATATGGTTAAAAGCACGGGTCACAGAACGCACCTCTGAGGCGCCATATTCTCGAAGCGGGGGGGGAATAATGCCTTTACCTACCTGCAAAGCAGCATGTTCTAGCTCAACTAAAGGCCGATTTTGAATACGGATAAACAGCCAGGCTCCCCCTATCGCCAACAACATAATCGCTAGGGTATAGCGGAAAAGCGGTGAGAAATCACCCTGGTGAATTTCAGTTAATGGGACACGAACCCAAATATCTGGCTGCAACCAAGTTTTTAGCCAAACTACCGGGGAGTTTTTATTGACCTCGACGCGTACGTCGGTCGGCCCCCCCAACTGCTGTGCCATTTGCTGGCTAAGGAATTGATAGTGTTGAGCCCAACGCAATCCACTCTCTTCCGCCGCCGCGTTGGTGTAGAGAGAAATGCCCAATTCTCGGTAGATCTCACGTCGGAACGCTGGCGGTACTTCCAGAAAAGTACCATCCTCCAATTGCAACCGATCGGTCATCAACATCCTAACTTCATATGCTAGGACTTTATTGAACTGCTGCAAACTGGGCAAGATAGCGAAATTAAGCACCACCAGATAGGTCGTCACCAAGCTCACAAACAGTAAGGTGACGATCAACAGTAAAGTTCGAGCAAACGAGCTACGCGGTGAAAAGCGCCATCGCTTCATGCCTTACTGCCGTCCGGAACGAAGACATAGCCAAGACCCCAAACGGTCTGAATATAACGTGGATGTGCTGGATCTTCCTCCACCATACGGCGCAGACGAGAAATCTGCACATCGATGGAGCGCTCCATCGCACTGTATTCACGGCCACGTGCAAGGTTCATGAGTTTATCACGCGATAACGGCTCACGTGGGTGGCTGACTAACGCTTTAAGCACGGCAAATTCACCGCTGGTCAGAGGCATAGGTTCATCTTCACGAAACATTTCGCGTGTACCAAGATTCAGTTTGAATTTGCCAAAAGCAATCACGGCTTCTTCCTGAGAAGGCGCACCGGGTAGTTCATTGGCCTGACGACGCAGCACCGCCCGTATGCGCGCCAGTAATTCCCGCGGATTAAAAGGTTTGGGAATATAGTCATCAGCACCAATTTCCAGCCCGACAATCCGATCAACTTCTTCCCCCTTGGCCGTCACCATAATGATCGGCATCGGGTTGCTTTGGCTGCGCAGGCGACGGCAAATAGAAAGCCCGTCTTCGCCAGGTAACATCAGATCCAATACCATCAGATGGAAAGACTCACGCGTCAGCAAACGATCCATTTGCTCTGCGTTGGCCACGCTACGAACCTGGAAACCCTGTTCGGTTAAATAGCGCTCTAACAGTGCACGTAGGCGCATATCATCGTCGACGACCAGGATTTTGTGATTCTCTTGCATTGTCTTACTCCCAAAGGCTGTATTGCCTGATTCTAGGCGGTGGCCCGCACTTATGCGTCAATATCGCTGGCGGTTATTTGACAACAGTCTCGTATTGTTAAAAAACCTCATCATTACTGACAGCGTTTATTGATATACATCCTAGATAAAATTGTTACAAAGCTTATTCTTCGGTCCAAATATCAACAATTTTCACTAGCGCGATGACGTGTAATATCAAAAACCTTTACCAGATTTAACACCGTGTACAGCATAAAAACATACCTTAATGACTCTCAAGGTTAAATCAACGATAGTGCAGTTTAGTAGACGCTGAGTATAGGATACGATTCGTTTATGCAAGAATCCGCTAAGCTGACTCCCTGTGATTTGATGGACCCATTACTGATGAAAACATTGCTGATCACCCGCGAAGGTTACAACAAACTCAAACAGGAGCTGGATTATCTCTGGCGCGAAGAACGGCCAGAGGTGACCAAAAAAGTCACTTGGGCAGCAAGCCTGGGTGACCGAAGTGAAAACGCTGATTATCAATACAATAAAAAGCGACTCCGTGAGATTGACCGCCGCGTACGCTATATCACCAAATGTCTTGAGCAACTGAAAATCGTCGATTATTCACCACAGCAGGAGGGCAGAGTTTTCTTTGGGGCCTGGGTAGAGGTCGAAAATGATGAAGGCGATATCAAACGCTTTCGTATCGTGGGCTATGATGAAATCTTTGGCCGTAAGGATTACATCTCGATTGACTCCCCAATGGCTCGCGCATTGCTGAAAAAAGAAGTCGGGGACACCGCAACGGTACAAACGCCAGTGGGCGTTGCCTACTGGTCTGTCAACGACATTCAGTATGTCAAAGAAAATGAATAGTTCAGTCTTTTTCAAACGGCCATCGCTAGGGCCGTTCCTCTTGTAGCAACACCCAAAATTCAGGGCATTATCAAAGCCACTGCCCTGAGTGCTGGTATTTTACCCCTGCAAACCGTATAACTGTCCCCCTATTGATTATCGTTCCTAACAGATACCTGACTTATGACTGACCCACTTAGCCATATCATTGCAACAGAACTGCAGGCACGACCTGAGCAAGTTGACTCCGCTATCCGTCTGCTGGATGAAGGTAATACCGTGCCGTTTATCGCACGTTATCGTAAGGAGGTCACCGGAGGCCTGGATGACACCCAACTGCGTCAGTTGGAAACGCGCCTGAGCTATCTACGTGAACTTGAAGATCGCCGTCAAACCATCCTCAAGTCGATTGATGAACAGGGTAAACTTACCGACCAACTGGCAGAAGCGATAAACGCGACGCTAAGTAAGACAGAACTTGAAGACCTCTATCTGCCCTATAAACCCAAACGTCGCACGCGCGGGCAAATCGCCATTGAGGCGGGTCTGGAGCCGCTGGCAGATTCGCTCTGGCAGGATCCGCAGCAGCAACCAGAATCCCTGGCTGAACAGTTTGTCGATGCAGAAAAAGGCGTTGCCGACGTCAAGGCAGCATTGGACGGCGCACGCTATATCCTGATGGAACGCTTTGCCGAAGATGCCACTTTGCTGGCCAAAGTTCGCGACTACTTGTGGAAAAACGCCCATCTGGTATCCAAGGTTGTCGAAGGCAAGGAAGAGGAAGGATCTAAATTCCGCGATTACTTCGAGCACCATGAACCCATTTCGCAAGTGCCTTCACACCGTGCATTGGCAATGTTCCGTGGCCGCAATGAAGGTGTGTTACAGCTCGCCTTGAACGCCGACCCTCAATTTGAGGAAGCACCTCGCGAAAGCCAAGGTGAGCTGATCATCATTAACCATCTCAATCTGCGCTTGAATAACGCCCCCGCCGATGCATGGCGCAAATCGGTCGTCAACTGGACATGGCGTATTAAGGTACTGTTGCATCTGGAAACCGAACTGATGGGTACAGTGCGTGAACGAGCGGAAGATGAAGCCATCAACGTCTTTGCGCGTAATCTGCACGATCTCCTCATGGCGGCACCGGCGGGCATGCGTGCAACCATGGGTCTGGACCCCGGCCTGCGTACCGGCGTAAAGGTAGCCGTTGTCGATTCAACCGGTAAGCTGGTTGCGACCGATACCGTTTATCCGCACACCGGCCAGGCAGCCAAAGCCGCCACTGCAGTTGCGGCGTTATGTATCAGACACAATGTTGAACTGGTTGCCATTGGCAACGGTACAGCATCGCGTGAAACCGAGCGTTTCTTTGCCGAGCTGCAACAGCAGTTCCCCGAGGTAAAAGCGCAGAAAGTGATCGTCAGTGAGGCGGGCGCTTCGGTGTATTCTGCCTCAGAGTTGGCTGCTCTTGAATTTCCGAGCCTTGATGTCTCCTTGCGCGGAGCCGTTTCTATTGCCCGTCGCCTGCAAGACCCACTGGCCGAATTGGTGAAAATCGATCCTAAATCCATTGGCGTCGGTCAATACCAACACGATGTTAGTCAAAGCCAGTTAGCGAAGAAGCTGGACTCAGTGGTAGAGGATTGCGTGAATGCCGTTGGCGTTGACCTGAACACCGCTTCCGTTCCGCTGTTGACCCGTGTTGCGGGTCTCACAAAGATGATGGCACAGAATATTGTCAGTTGGCGCGACGATAATGGCCGCTTCAGCAACCGTGAGCAATTGCTGAAAGTCAGCCGCTTAGGGCCAAAGGCTTTTGAACAGTGCGCGGGCTTCTTGCGCATTAACCACGGCGACAACCCGCTGGATGCTTCTACGGTTCACCCTGAAACTTATCCGGTTGTAGAACGCATTCTGGCAGCCACCCATCTCGCCTTGCAAGATTTGATGGGTAATCCAAGTACAGTACGCAATCTCAAAGCCAGCGATTTTACCGATGAAAAATTCGGGGTACCGACGGTAACGGACATACTGAAAGAGCTGGAAAAACCGGGCCGTGACCCTCGTCCTGAATTCAAGACAGCCACATTTGCTGAGGGCGTGGAAACGCTGAACGACCTGCAAATAGGGATGATCCTTGAAGGTTCAGTGACCAATGTCACTAACTTCGGCGCATTCGTTGACATTGGTGTCCACCAGGACGGCCTGGTTCATATCTCTTCATTGGCAGATAAATTCGTTGAAGATCCGCACACCGTGGTAAAAGCCGGAGATATCGTCAAAGTGAAGGTGATGGAAGTCGATCTGCAGCGCAAGCGTATCGCACTCAGCATGCGTTTGGATGAACAGCCAGGAGAAGGTTCACCGCGGCGTGGGGGTAACAGTAACAACTCACCAGTGCGCGATAATACTTCACGCCAACCCGCTAAAACTAAGTCGCGTCATGCCCCCCCTACTGGTACTGGTAATAGTGCGATGGGTGATGCACTTGCTGCCGCTTTTGGCAAAAAACGCTAAACATATTCCGGGGCGGATGAAATACCGCCCTTTTTTTTGCTACTTTTTGATGTACGACAAGGAAATGATTTATTTTTAAGCTACCGAATCTTAACGTATTCCCACTCCGCAGTTCCTATTAGCACCTCACGCATGCTATCCGTTAACATTATTTTCAGCAGCACTCTTTCAGCTCGCCAATTTTATTATGAACACAAATAGTTACTCCTATCATTTGCCGATCAAGATGTTATTGAGTTCTTTTTATCGCTATTTCAGTCAGTAATAATGGGTCAAACCTACCGGTAAAATGCTTCATAAAATTTCAAATAAAACACAATGCGTTAACTTTATTAACTTATTATTCTCATTTGCACTGTTTTGGGCTTAATGCTAAAACTAGCCCCATCAAGTATGGTCGCCTCAAATGTGACTGTACTAACAATTCTTAACGAATATGTTTGTGCTTTTCATTGAACACGATAATCATTCTCATTATTATTGTGTTGCGTATTCATTGTGCAAACTTAGGGTTCGCGAGGGTCATGCAGGTTCTCCCCATTTATCTATTCAGATAATTTGGGCTGCAGAATATTATGAAAGTGACGCTCCAGCAGGAACGCACAAATCATTGAGAAGGTAATATGCATCTTCTTCCTAACAAGACTTATAAAATCACCGGTTTCTCCAGCGAAATCAGCCCCGCTTATCGCCAGAAGCTATTCTCGCTCGGCATGTTACCGGGTTCAATGTTCGACGTCGTACGTGTTGCCCCTCTTGGCGATCCGATAGAAATAAGAACTCGCCGCGTTAATCTGGTACTACGGAAAAAAGATTTGGACCTGATCCTGCTTGATAGCCATACCTAACTCGCTATCTCAACATCAGACCTTTCCGTACATATGTAATAAATGTACGGCCAGTATTTAATTTACTCATATCACGTTGGATTATGAAAAGAATTACTATCGGCTTAATAGGTAACCCGAATTCAGGGAAAACAACGCTGTTCAACCAGCTCACCGGAGCACGCCAGCGGGTCGGTAACTGGTCTGGCGTCACGGTCGAACGTAAGGAAGGCCAGTTTACTACACCACAATCACAAGCCACTCTGGTTGATTTACCTGGTACTTATTCGCTCACCACCATCTCTGAACAAACCTCCCTGGATGAGCAGATTGCCTGCCACTACATCCTAAGCAGTGAGGCCGATTTACTGATCAACGTCGTGGATGCCTCTAATCTAGAACGCAACCTGTACCTGACGCTGCAATTACTGGAACTCGGTATTCCTTGCATCGTGGCATTGAACATGCAGGATATCGCCAAGAGTCAGAACATAGAAATTGATATTGCGGCCCTTTCTGAGCGGCTCGGTTGTCCTGTAGTCCCATTAGTATCAACAAAAGCTGATGGTATTACCCTCCTTAAGCAAATGATCGATGACCATCAACTCAATGAATTGAAAGCGTTGGTGAACTACCCGCCACTGCTGCTGGAAGAAATGAGCAAACTCAGCGAGGCCATGCCGCAAAATTTACCCTCCGAGCAGCGCCGCTGGCTGGCTTTGCAAATGCTGGAAGGGGATATCTACAGCCACCAACTGGTTGGTAAAGCTGCCGAGTTACTGCCGCAAACCAGACAAGCCTTACAACATCAGCAGCAGGAAGATCCTGCACTGGTCATTGCTGACGCTCGCTACCAGTCGATCGCTACCATTTGCGATGCGGTCAGTAATTCGCAGCAAGCAAAGCCGAACCACCTGACGGAAGCACTGGATAAAATAATCCTTAACCGCTGGCTGGGGGTGCCCATCTTCCTGCTGGTGATGTACCTGATGTTTTTATTGGCGATCAACATCGGCGGTGCGCTGCAACCCATTTTCGAACTCGGTTCGGCCGCTATTTTTATCAATGGGATACAGTGGGTTGGTTATACCCTTCACTTCCCTGAATGGCTGACCATTTTTCTGGCACAAGGCGTAGGTGGGGGTATCAATACCGTCCTACCTCTGGTGCCCCAAATCGGCATGATGTACCTGTTCCTGTCATTCCTGGAAGATTCCGGCTATATGGCACGTGCTGCATTCGTTATGGATCGTCTGATGCAAATTCTCGGGCTGCCGGGTAAATCGTTCGTACCGCTGATTGTCGGCTTTGGTTGCAACGTGCCATCGATTATGGGCGCTCGGACCTTAGACGCTCAGCGCGAGCGCCTGATCACTATCATGATGGCACCGTTCATGTCCTGCGGCGCACGTCTGGCGATCTTTGCCGTCTTTGCCGCCGCTTTCTTTGGCCAAGACGGTGCTGGCGTGGTGTTTTCGCTCTACCTGCTGGGCATTGTCGTCGCTATCCTCACCGGCCTAGTATTGAAATACACCATCATGCGCGGCGAAGCCTCCCCCTTCGTTATGGAATTGCCCGTTTATCACGTGCCACACCTGAAAAGCCTGCTGCTGCAAACCTGGCAGCGTCTGAAAGGCTTTATACTACGCGCAGGGAAAGTGATCGTCATTGCCAGTATCTTTATCGGCGGTCTGAACAGTTTTTCTTTCAGCGGTAAACCGGTAGACAGCATCAACGATTCGGCACTGGCATCGGTTTCCAGAGTGCTGACACCACTGCTGCAACCCATGGGGGTTCACAATGATAACTGGCAGGCTACCGTCGGTTTAGTAACCGGAGCGATGGCAAAAGAAGTGGTGGTGGGGACGCTCAATACTCTATACACCGCCGAGCAGATCACCAATGAACCTTTCGATGCCGACAATTTCAATCTGTTTGCCGAGTTGGGTGCGGCAGCGGAGCAGACTTGGCAAGGCTTGAAGGATACCTTCAGCCTGAGTGTCCTCTCGAATCCTATCGAGGCCAGCAAGGGCGATGGTGAAATGGGGTCAGGTTCAATGGGCGTGATGAGCAGCAAGTTTGGCACCCCTATTTCTGCTTACAGCTATCTGATCTTCGTACTGTTGTATGTACCTTGCGTTTCGGTGATGGGTGCAATTGCACGTGAGTCAAGCCGCGGTTGGATGACCTTTTCGATTCTATGGGGGCTTAATGTCGCTTATTCGTTGGCCACTCTGTTCTATCAGGTAGCAACGTTTAATCAGCACCCGCAATACAGCCTAGTAGCGATCCTGCTGGTATTGCTGTTTAACATGCTGGTTCTTCTCGGCTTACGTAAGGCACGAAACCGTGTAACGATCCGACTGCGTAGTACCACACCAGCAGCATGTTGTCAGATGCCACAAGGTGATTGCCACTGATGACCAGTCTTTTACAAATCCGTGATGCTCTTGCCTTGCAGGGCAGCGCTCAGGCTCAGCAACTGAGTCGCCAGTTGGCCACGCCTCTGCCTTTGGTAGAGGCGATGCTGGAACGCTTGACCGCAATGGGTAAAGCCGAACGCGTTGAGCAAGACGCCAGCCAGTGCTTGAGTGGCAGCTGTAAGAGCTGCCCGGAAGGCCAAGGTTGCAGTACAGTGATTTATCGTTTTAAGCGCTAAGGCAAGGATATTTAGGCTTCAGCGAATCGATTAATAATGCTCGCGAACTCGTCAGGATGAGAAATAAACGGTGCATGAGCGGCCTTAGCGATAACGACCGAAGATGACCGTGGCCAAAGCTCATCCAACAAGGTAGCCACTTTGCGCGGAACCAACCCGTCCAGATACCCGTAAATACGCAACACTGGCATCGTCAGTGTTGCCAATAGTTGACGTTGGTCTACCATACGTAACATTTCCAAGCCGCCATTAAGTACGTCGACACTCGGTATCGGCTGATTGAGCACCACCGTTTTCAACAGACGTGCATCTTGACGTGCGCTCTCCGTTCCTAGCGTTTGCAGCGCCAGAAACCGTTCCACAGTACGGTGGAAATCATAACTGAGCAACTGTTGGAAACCGCTGAGCACCTCTGGGTTGATCCCAGGCCATTGTTCTTTCGCCGTGAAGCAGGGGGATGAAGCGACGGTGATCACCCCTGCCACCCGTTCAGGCCGCATGAGCGCAACCTGCCCCGCAACTAGCCCACCAAGCGACCAACCCAGCCAGTAAGCCTTCCTGGGTGCAGCCGCCAATAGCACGTCAGCTATCTGTGGTAATGGTATAGCACCGAACCCTTGGCTGCGACCATAACCGGGCAAGTCGACAAGATGCAGACGGAAATGCGGAGCCAATCGCTCCAGCATGCAACCCCACACTTCTGCATTCAGCCCCCATCCATGCAATAGCACAAGATCGCGATCGCCTTCACCTATTGTTTGCCAATACAGCGCAGTCATCAGTTATTGTCCTTCAGAAAAGGGAGAAGTCTATGTTATCAATCCTTAGCCGCTGTTGGCTATGTCAGCAACCATTACGGCTGATAGGCCACGGCATATGTAGCTACTGCCTACGGGCATTGCCAGCCAAACCCTGCTGCTGCCCATGCTGCGGGTTGCCCAGTGGCAATCCGCACGCAGCTTGTGGTCGTTGCCTACAAAAACCGCCCCCTGGCAGGCAATGGTTTTCGCTACCGACTACTGCCAACCCCTCAACACACTGATCAAACGTTTAAAATTCCAACGGACACCGGCACTTGCCCCAACTTTAGCAAGGTTAATCCTGCTTCATTGGCTAAAAGTGCACAGAGAGCAACATCTAAACAGGCCAGATGTTATTTTAGCAGTACCCTTGCAGCACAAGCGCTGTTGGCAGCGTGGTTACAATCAGAGCGATCTGTTGGCTCGGCCATTGGCGCGTTGGCTAGGATGCGAATACTCTGCCTCTGCATTGCGTCGGACCAGAGCAACCTCACCGCAACGGCAACTGGTGGCTCGTTTGCGACGGCGTAATCTGCGAGGAGCTTTTCGTTGTGATGAAAACTTGGCAGGGCGGCATGTGGCGTTATTGGATGATGTCGTTACCACGGGCAGTACCGTGGCGGAAATAGCTAAACTACTTCAGAAACAAGGCGTTTCATCACTGCAAATATGGTGTATTTGCCGTACATTGTAGTACCAAGGCAATGGGCGTATTATAACCTACTATAGAAGTCAACTATTGAGCTAATGCTATGATCCGTATAACAGATGCTGCACAAGAACACTTTGCCAAACTGCTGGCAAACCAAGAAGAAGGCACCCAAATCCGTGTATTTGTCATCAATCCGGGTACACCTACGGCAGAATGTGGCGTCTCGTATTGCCCACCAGATGCCGTGGAAGCAACAGATACCGTACTCAAATTTGAGAAACTGTCTGCTTACGTGGATGAACTAAGCGCCCCCTATCTGCAAGACGCCGAAATCGACTTCGTAACCGATCAGCTCGGTTCGCAACTCACTCTGAAGGCACCTAATGCAAAAATGCGTAAAGTGGACGATGACGCCCCACTGATGGAACGCGTGGAATACGTGTTGCAATCGCAGATCAACCCGCAACTGGCAGGCCACGGTGGTCGCGTTACGCTGATGGAAATCACCGACGATGGGCTGGCTATCCTGCAGTTTGGCGGCGGCTGTAATGGTTGTTCCATGGTGGACGTTACGCTGAAAGAAGGGATCGAAAAAGAACTCCTGCAAAAGTTCCCCGAACTGAAAGGCGTACGCGATCTGACCGAACACCAGCGCGGTGAGCACTCCTACTACTGATATTCAGTTGCATATCTCGTGAATAGCCTAAGCTTAATATCCCATGGGCTATTGCGGCTTTCGCAGACTGGGGCATTTAAGCGCGTTGCGGCGCTCGCGTGCAATTTAAGTGACACCACCTAGCAGGTTCGGCCAAGCCGAACCTGCTACTCAATTACCCTACCGACACTTTTCTACGCCGTTTATCTAAATCTTTCAGTAACCGATTCACTTCTCGATCGAGAAACATCGTTTCCAGCGTGCAACTCAGCTTACGCCGCCAGTTTGGGTATTGATCGCTAGTGCCTGGAATATTGACCGGTTCTGCCATATCCAACCAATCCTCAGGTTGTAAACCAAGTAACGCACTGGCACTGTCGGCCACATAACGCTGTAGCCCACGGTTGATTAACGGGCTCATTTCTAGCAACGCGGCCTTCTTACCGACCTTCTGCGGCACACAACCGTAACGGTGCAATCCGTCAAGTAATCCTTGTTTGGCTCGTTCACGATCGGCAAACAGCGTTTTCAACACTTCAGCATCCGGATATAAACCCAGTTTTTCACCGAGCGTTAAATCACCACTCTGCCAATAACCGCGCATTGTCGGCAAATCATGGGTTGTAATCGTGGCCATCGCCTGTACCGGGTAGGATTGCGGGGCACGGAACTGATTCTCTTCGTCATGCTCGAAATACAACACTTTATAAGAGTAAATACCGCTTTCACGCAGCTTGCCAACAATCTCTACTGGCACGGTGCCCAGATCTTCACCAATCACCATACAACGGTGGCGCTGGCTCTCTAGCGCCAACAGCGCGAGAAGATCGTCAACCGGATATTTAACGTAGGCCCCCCGATCGGCCGTTTCACCATAAGGTATCCACCACAGACGTAATAGAGCCATCACGTGGTCGATGCGCAAAGCGCCGCAGCTGGTCATATTGGCTCGCAGCAAATCGATAAAAGGCTGATAACCGCGTGCTACCATCACATGAGGGTCCATCGGTGGCAAACCCCAGTTCTGTCCCAGCGGCCCGAGAATATCCGGCGGAGCGCCTACGGATGCTTTCAAACAATACAATTCGCGTTCGCACCAGGTCTCTGAGCCGCCCTCTGCAACCCCTACGGCAAGATCGCGATACAGACCAATAGGCATATTCAGTTCGCAACTTTGGTCGAAACACTCAGCGAACTGACTGGCAGCGAGCCATTGCAACCATAGGTAAAAAGCCACTTCATCGGCATGCTGTTTGCAAAACGCATCTACTGCCGGAGTATTACCTTGCCGATACTCTTCAGGCCAGACTGGCCAGCCCCACATGTTGCTGTCTTTAGCCAGCAGGTGTGCATGTAGGGCATCGAATGCCGCCTGCTGATAAAGGCTGCTTCCGCCTTCACCTACAAAACGTTCAAACGCCTGTTTGTGTGTATCCCCTGGCTGACGAGCCTGGAACTGCGGAAAGGCGAGTTTCAACGCTGCCAACTTCAGTTGTGTTACCGTACTGTAATCCACCCATGCAGTACTGCGGGCTTTAGCCAACAGCTTCTGCGTCGCAGCTTTTTGCCACCATTTCTGCGCGGCCTGACTGCGTTGAAAATCCTCCACCGCATTGACATCGATATACACCACGTTCAGCCAACGTCGTGAAGAAGGGCTATAGGGGCTGGCACTTTCTGGACTCGCCGGGTAAAGCGCATGTATCGGGTTAAGCCCGACGAATGCACCACCACGCTCCCCAACTTCAGCAATCATCACCCGTAAATCGCCAAAATCACCAATACCCCAGTTACGTTCCGACCGCAACGTGTAGAGCTGAACACAGGCACCCCACAGTTTTTTTCCGTTCAGCAGTGCATCAGGTTCATAACAGCGTTTGGGGGCGATGATCAACCGACATTCCCATTGCTGCTCACCCTGTGTCAACGTGAGCTGGTGATAACCCAGTGGCAGTTTGCATGGCAGGGTTAACGTTTTGCGTGCAGCAGCACGGCCCTGCTGCTGGTTACCATCTTCATGCTGTAGCACCCAGTGATACTCACCTGCGCCCCCTAGCGGCAACGCCACAGATTCACCGAGATAAAACACCTTAACCACGGGTAAAGGTGCCGAATCTTGATGTAATGGCATGCTGCTCATCGCATCCAGCAATTTACGCTTGGTTTCCAGCGAAGTAGCCTGCTGTTTTCCATGGGCATTGATGTAATCAGCGACAATCCCGGCCTGGGTTGCTGTCTGATCGATACCTTTACTCATCGGCTCTCCTTAACGCTTGGCTTGCCAGATACGCTGTTGGTAATCGCGAATAGAGCGATCGGAACTGAACATGCCTACACGAGCAGTATTAAGGATAGTTCGGCGCGTCCATTCATCGCGGTCGCGATACAGTTTGTCTACCTGACGTTGAGCTTCACAGTAGGATGCAAAATCCGCCAACACCAGGTAGGGATCGCCACCCTCCAACAGGCTATGTAACATCATGTCGAAAGCGTGCTTGTCGCCGTTACTGAACATGCCACTGGCCAACTCATCCAGGATCGTTTTCAGGTGTTTATCTTTTTTACGGTAACGAAGCGGATCGTAACCCTTGTTCAACAGTGCTTTAACTTGTTCGACGGTATTACCGAAAATGAAGATATTCTCCTCGCCTACCTGTTCGGCGATTTCAACGTTAGCGCCATCCAGCGTTCCAACCGTCATCGCGCCGTTTAGTGCCAGCTTCATATTACCCGTCCCTGATGCCTCTTTACCTGCAGTAGAGATCTGCTCAGAAATATCAGCAGCCGGGATCATCAGTTCGGCGACAGAGACACGGTAATCAGGGATGAAGACCACTTTAATACGATCCTTCACGATAGGATCGTTATTGATCTTCTCTGCTGCCTGATTGATCGCATAAATAATGTTTTTGGCCAGGTAATAGCCGGGAGCCGCTTTGGCACCAAACAAGAACACGCGTGGTACCATATCCAGATCCGGGTTATCACGCAGTTGGCGATACAAAGAAAGAATATGCAGCAAATTCAGGTGCTGGCGCTTGTACTCGTGCAAACGTTTGATCTGTACATCGAAGATCGCATCAGGGTTGAGCATCAACCCCATTACGTTATGCACATAATTAGCCAAGATCACCTTGTTATCGCGTTTAATCTGCTTGAACTTGTCACGAAATGCTGCATCTTCGGCGTATTTTTCCAAGCCTTTCAATGCATCCAGGTCGTTGACCCACTCCACATTTAGCGTGGTGTCGATAAGCGTTGACAAGGCAGGGTTACATTGTTTTAACCAGCGCCGTGGCGTAATACCATTGGTCACATTGTGGAATTTGTTCGGCCACAGTTGGTGATATTCAGGGAACAGATCTTTCACCACCAGATCCGAGTGCAGTTGAGCAACCCCGTTTACCGCAAAGCCGCTTACTACGCATAGGTTCGCCATACGTACCTGTTTGTCATGATGCACCGCCAATTTAGCCCAAACTGCTTTATCACCCGGCCAACGTTTGTCTACCAGTTTCTTAAACTTGGCGTTGATCTGTTTGATGATCGAAAAATGGCGAGGTAACAGACTGCGCACCAGCTTCTCATCCCAACATTCCAAAGCTTCCGGCATCAGCGTGTGGTTGGTATAAGCAAACGTTTTACTGGTGATCGCCCAAGCCGCATCCCAATCCAACTGATGCTCATCCAGCAGAATGCGTAACATTTCCGGAATGGCAATCGTTGGATGGGTATCGTTCAGTTGGATCACTTCGTATTTCGGCAAATCTTCAATCTTGCGGCCAGCCTGATGATGCTTGCGCAGAATATCGGCTACCGAGCAGGCACATTGAAAATACTGCTGCATTAGTCGCAGACGTTTGCCATCCTGGTGGTTATCATTCGGATAAAGCACTTTGGTCAGCTTTGCGGCTTCAATCCCCTGTTTTTCCGCATGCAGGAATTTACCGTCATTGAAATCCCCCAGATCGAACGGATGGGTATGTGTCGCCTGCCACAAACGCAAAGGTTGAGTGACGCCATTACGGAACCCGAGTACCGGCAGATCATAGGCTTCGCCACGTAAGGTAAACGCCGGGTGCCATAATTCACGGCCATCAGCCAGTTTTTCTACCTTACCCCCCATACCCACATCTACCGCAAGCGCTGAGTTATGGCGGAACCAGGGGTAGCTCTCGCGCTGCCAGTTATCAGGTGCTTCCTGCTGATGGCACGCTTTGAAAGATTGACGGAACAGACCATATTGATAATTCAAGCCATAACCCGTAGCCGGTTGTTCGACGGTTGCCATCGAATCCAGGAAGCAGGCAGCCAAACGCCCCAATCCCCCGTTACCCAATGCAGGATCGGTTTCCTGTTCCAGCAGATCGACGAGCTTGATGTCCTGTTCTGCCAGTGTGGTTTCAACAACGTCATACCAGCCAAGGTTGATCAGGTTGTTGGCCGTTAGCCGACCAATCAAGAATTCCATCGAGATATAGTTGACATGGCGCAACGATTTACTGCTTTTACTCGGCACAGGTTGTGCTGCCAACTGTTCCGCCAGCGCGGCACTGACCGCTTCCCACCATTGATGCTGAGTCATCTGCTGTGCGGAACTGAGGCCGAAGCGCTGCCACTGGCGGGTCAGCGCAGCCAGAAAAACGTCCTTTTTGAGCATAGGCTGTGACATAAGGAAAACTCTCTATCCGATAAATGGGCCAATTTTTTCACTATCGTGCCGCGGAGAATGAGCAACAGCATCATCCCGACCAGGTATTAGCTGGGGAGGAGAATTGGGGCGTAGCTGAAACTGTGATCCCAGACACTTTTTTACCCTCTTCCAATAATGCAAATACTTGGTTTACCAAGCTCTGAGAGGTTGATGAACCTCGCCCTGGAGGTTCCCCTGCGGATAGTGAAGCATCGTTCAAATCGGCACTTGACCGATTTACCGCTCCTTTGCCGTTTACCTGCATCTTGAAGTCATTGGGGTATAAAGGGATCCCTGAGACGTTACAATACAAAAAGGTACGGAGCTAAATCTCTGGGTAAACGTAAAAAAGTGTGATCGATAACACTTTAACTCCAATACAACGCGTAAGCTTGTTGCAATACGTTTCACGATGTCAGAAGTTAAGTCATCCTGATTACGAAGCAGGGTCGCGGTGAGATGAATCCCTTCGGGCAGTCCTTCGGCGACGGGAACCGCACTTTACATCTGGAACATTATGCTGATCCCATCAAAACTGAGCCGTCCGGTACGGCTGCAAAATACCGTGGTACGCGATCGCCTGTTGGTGAAGTTAGCCTGCGTAGTAAACTATCGTCTGGCCTTGGTCAATTGTCCTGCAGGATATGGTAAAACGACGCTGATTGCTCAATGGGCTGCGGACAAATCCGATCTGGGATGGTACTCACTGGATGAGAGTGACAACCAGCCAGAACGCTTTGCCAGCTATCTGATTGCTGCACTCCAGCAGGCAACAGGTGGTCACTGTGTCAAGAGCGAAGCATTAAGCCAAAAACATCAATACGCCAACCTCTCGGCCCTGTTTGCTCAGTTGTTTATCGAACTGTCTGACTGGCATAGCCCCTTATACCTGGTAATCGATGATTACCATTTGATCACTAATCATCAAGTTCATGAAGCAATGCGTTTCTTCCTGCGCCACCAGCCTGAAAATCTGACGTTGCTCCTGCTATCACGAACATTACCACCACTTGGCATCGCCAATCTCCGCGTACGCGATCAATTATTGGAGTTGAATACCCAGCACTTGGCATTTACTCACCAGGAAGCAAAACAGTTCTTTGACTGCCGGCTAAGTTCGCCAATTGAACAACATGACAGCAGCCGATTATGTGACGAAGTAGAAGGCTGGGCGACAGCTCTACAGCTGATCGCTCTTTCTGCCCGTCAATCGGCCTCTTCAGCCCAGCAATCAGCAAAACGTCTGGCCGGGCTGAATGCCAGCCACCTTTCCGATTATCTGGTGGATGAGGTGTTAGATCGTGTCGATGCGGACACCCGCTCCTTTCTGTTGCGCTGCTCGATATTGCGTTCACTGAATGACGCACTGATTGTTCGCTTGACGGAGGAGGATAACGGTCAGCAACGCCTCGAAGAGCTCGAGCGCCACGGGCTATTTATCCACCGTATGGACGATACTGGCGAATGGTTCTGTTTCCATCCCCTTTTCGCCTCGTTCCTACGCCAACGTTGCCAATGGGAGTTGGCGTTAGAATTACCCGGATTGCACCGTTCTGCAGCTGAAGGCTGGTTAGCATTGGGTTATCCAGCCGAAGCCATTCACCATGCACTCGCTGCCAGCGATGTTAATATGTTGCGCGATATCCTGCTACAGCACGCTTGGTCTTTGTTCCACCACAGCGAATTGGCATTGCTCGAAGAGTGTTTGAACGCACTCCCTTACGAGCGGTTGATCCAGAGCCCTAAACTGGCGTTGCTACAAGCCTGGTTAGCACAAAGTCAGCACCGTTATAGCGAGGTGGACACCCTGTTGGAGCGTGCTGAACACGCCATGCATAATCAGCAGGTCACTATTGACCAGACCCTGCATGCGGAATTCGATGCACTGCGTGCTCAAGTGGCAATCAACGCCGGTAAACCCGAAGAGGCTGAGCGGTTGGCGACTGAAGCGCTGAAGTTCCTGCCACTTTCCAGCTATTACAGCCGTATTGTTGCTACCTCGGTCACGGGTGAGGTACATCACTGTAAAGGTGAACTGGCACGGGCATTACCCATGATGCAGCAGACTGAACAGATGGCGCACCGTCATCAGGCTTACCATTACGCGCTGTGGGCTCTTCTGCAGCAAAGCGAGATCCTGATAGCACAGGGTTTCTTGCAGGCAGCTTATGAGACACAGGAAAAAGCCTTCGGGCTGGTACGTGAACAGCATTTAGAACAGTTACCTATGCACGAATTTCTGCTGCGTATCCGTTCACAGGTTCTTTGGTCATGGTCGCGGCTGGATGAAGCTGAAGAGGCAGCCCGTGAAGGGCTAAAAGTGTTGTCTAACTACCAGCCACAACAGCAGTTGCAATGTCTGGCAATGCTAGCGAAGTGTTCACTGGCGCGAGGCGATCTGGATAACGCTAATACTCACCTACAGCGCTGTGAAGTACTGCTTCATGGCTCGCAGTATCACCGTGACTGGCTAACCAACGCCGATAAACCGCGAGTGGTCCATTGGCAGATCACGGGTGATACCGTTGCAGCCGCAAATTGGCTACGCCATACCGAAAAACCCGGTATGGCAAATAACCATTTTATGCAGGGCCAATGGCGCAATATCGCACGAGTACAGATCCTCCTCGGCCAATACGAAGAAGCCGAAGTGGTATTAGACGAATTAAACGAAAACGCTCGTCGCCTGCGGTTAGTAAGCGATCTCAACCGTAACCTTTTACTCAGTAATCAGCTCTACTGGCAAATGAACCGTAAAAGTGATGCGTTAAGAGTTCTGATAGAGGCGCTGACGCTGGCAAACAGGACTGGTTTTATCAGCCATTTTGTTATTGAGGGCGAAACTATGGCGCAACAGCTACGTCAGTTGATCCAACTCAATGCACTACCGGAGTTGGAACAACATCGTGCCCAACGTATTCTGCGCGACATCAACCAGCATCATCGCCACAAATTTGCTCATTTTGATGAGAACTTCGTCGACAAATTACTGACCCATCCACAAGTGCCGGAACTTATTCGTACCAGCCCGTTAACACAGCGTGAATGGCAGGTTTTGGGCCTGATTTACTCAGGTTATAGCAATGAGAAAATAGCCAATGAACTGGCCGTGGCAGCCACCACCATCAAAACCCATATTCGTAATCTTTATCAAAAATTGGGCGTAGCACATCGGCAAGAGGCGGTTCAGCAAGCACAACAGTTACTCAAGATGATGGGATACGGTGCCTAAGAGCATCCTACTGGGATGAGGCTACGTTTTCTTCCACCCTGCGCTTAACGTGCACGTGAAAGCCCACCAGGGAAGCTACTGTTGCCCATAATAAGCATTTGGCCCATGTTTGCGACTGAAATGCTTTTCCCTTAAATGGGCATCAATGTGGCGAAGGTCAGGATTGATACCGCAACTGATCCAAGCCATTTTCGCTACTTCCTCTAAAACAACGGCATTGTGTACCGCCTCGTCCGGTGAGCTGCCCCAACTAAATGGTCCGTGCTGATAAACGACAATCCCTGGCGTATACATCGGTTCGCTCTCACCCAATGTTTCCACAATGACCCGCCCGGTTTCCAATTCATAGTCTCCAGAAACCTCCGTTGCCGTCAGGCCTCGGGTACAAGGAATATCTTCCGCAAAGTAATCTGCGTGAGTGGTCCCCAAGGCAGGGATGGCTCGCCCAGCCTGAGCCCAAGCTGTTGCATGGGTTGAATGGGTATGGACAATGCCACCTAATTGCGAATAGCAACGATACAACTCTAGATGCGTCGGGGTGTCAGACGACGGCCTAAAGCGTCCTTCGAGTACATTACCCGCTAAATCCACAACCACCATGTCTGCAGGCTGCATTTGCTCATAGGGAATCCCACTCGGTTTGATCACCACGGCACCACTCTTACGATCAATCCCACTGACGTTGCCCCAGGTGTAGGTCACTAGGCCATGTGCAGGCAAAGCCATATTGGCGGCGTATACCTGCTGTTTCAGCTGTTCAAGCATGACTCTGCTCCTATTGCTAGCCCGGCGTTAATCATTCTCTCCACCACCCAGGCACGTGCAGCTTTCACCTCACGTATTGGGTCCGCTGCCTTTTCACTCCACATTTCGATCAGATAAGGGCCACGATAACCACTTTGCTGCAAGGCGGTAAAACAACGTTCAAAATCCACAACGCCCTCACCAAAAGGGACTCCCTTGAAAACTCCAGGCTGGGTATCTTTAACATGCACGGCAACGATATGACCACGGCCAGCTATCAGTTCCATCGGAACGTCATTGTCCCAGGCTGAAAGATTGCCAATATCTGGATAGAGCTGGAACCAAGGATTATCCATATAATGGATGTATCCAAGCCCTTTACTGATGGAGCTCATCAAAGGGTAATCCATAATTTCCATCGCCAATGTCACTTGTGCACGACTGGCCATTTCCACCGCCTGTTGCAGCCCCAAGCGAAACCTCTCCCGGGTATTGTCATTCGCCTGTTGATAATAGACGTCGTAACCCGCCAGTTGGATCACACGAATGCCGGTATCCTGAGCCAATCGAATGGCTTTCTGCATGATAATCAGCCCCTGATCTCTGACGGCATCATCCTCACTGCCTAAAGGAAAACGCCGATGTGCACTCAAGCACATTGATGGTACCCGTACGCCGCTGTTAGCAACGGCAGTGACTAATGCCAAACGCTGCTCGCGGCTCCAGTCCAATCGTGCCAAACGCTCATCGCTTTCATCGATCGATATCTCGACAAAGTCGAACTCCAATTCGCGCGCCAACTGCAAACGTTCAAACCAGCTACCGCCGCTAGGTAACGCCTTTTCGTAAATACCTAAAGGAACCATAATCGCTCCTTAGCCCCACAATTGGGCAATAGCGTGTTTAAACTTACGAGCCGCGGCCACGGGGTCGGATGCATCTCGAATGCTACGGCCAGCAATAAACACGTGAATAGGGATCCCTTTAAACAGCGGCAAATCTTCCAATGCCAGCCCGCCGGTCACCGTTACTTTGAAACCCATATCGGAAAGACGCTTTATAGCGGTGATATCTGCCTCACTCCATGCCACCCCAGCAGCCTGCGCGTCACGGCTACGGTGGTAAACCACTTGTTGGATACCCACCTCACGCCATTCTTGTGCTTGCTCCCAGGTCCAGAAACCCGTCAGCTCGATCTGTACATCACCATTGAATTCTTTCGCTACCGCTAGTGCACCCTTGGTGGTGTTAATATCAGCGCAGCAAATCACCGTTATCCAGTCTGCATTGGCGTCAAAACACATGCGCGAGAGAATTTTACCGGCATCGGCGATTTTGGCATCAGCTAATACGATCCGGTCTGGGTAAAGGGCTTTTAGATCGCGAACCGCACGAATCCCCTCAGCAACGCACAATATGGTGCCAACTTCGATGATATCGACTTCATTGGCAATCAGGCGCGTCGTGCGGTAAGCATCATCCATTGACTGGTTATCCAGCGCCACTTGTAGCATAGGTAAAGTATTTACCACCTTGTTCTCCTTAATGGTCTGCAGCAGAAGCAGACGTTTGGTTAATCAGATCCAGAACCTGTTGCGGCGAACGGCACGAACGCAAGCGTTCAAAATTGCCCTCATCATCAAACAGATTAACCACCTGCAGAATGCCAACTTCTTGATGCGTTTTGGCATCGACTGCAGCCATGGTGATCAGTATGTCGATCGGGTCGTTGTCATCGTCACCGAAACATACCGGTGTTTGCAGCGTTACCAGTGCAAATCCGGTTTTCAGCACGCCTTCTTCTGGCCTGCCATGCGGCATTGCCAACCCTGGGGCCAAGACAAAGTAAGGACCAAATTGCTCAACCCCCGCCAGGATAGCGTCGAAATAACGTGGCTCGACTACGCCCGCCTCAACCAGTAGATCGACGCCAATTTTTACCGCCTGTTGCCAGTCCTGTGCTTCAGCCTGAAGTCGAATTGAATTGTTATCCGCCAGTGAATCACTCAGCTTCATCCCCTTTGCCTCACCTGATATCTTTTGCGAAATGAGCCTCGATCACGGCCATGAGTTTGAGTCCAAAATCTGCGGCAGAAAGCATATTGCGTACGCCGACCACATATTTGTTACCACTCACCGTGATTTCGTCCGCCACGTGGGTTGAGGCAATAATGATATCTGCACTGCTGAGTTCGGATTTATATTCCCCGACCGCACAGCTATTCACTGTGTGATCCACCCCTTGTTGGGTCAGGAATTGGTCGACTTTCATTTTCATGATCATGGAGCTTCCCTGTCCGCAACCACATACCGCTAGAATTCGTACCGTCATAATGTGCTCTCCAGTTAATTTGAAGCCGATTCAGTGAGTTGTTTTTCTGCATTTTCCTCCGCTCGTAGCGTCCGACCGGCAAAGAACATGTACAGCAGCGCAATAAGCACCACCACGCCCATAAACCACAGGCCAAAACTCAAACCTTGCATCAACGGCGGCGCGAGAATTGACCAATCCGCCATACCCATCCATGCACTTAGCCCGGTCAATTTAATGGCCCAGACACAGCCAAATATTTCGAGCATCCCCATCACCAGACAGATTTTCATCGCCGCACGCCAGCCGCCAAAATGGTTGGCAAACACGCCGATAGTGGCGTTAGAGAAGAACATCGGGATAAAACCGGGAATAATCATGATTGAGGATCCCACAGCCAACAGAATGCCAACCGCAATCAACTGCCCAATGGTTCCCCACATAAACCCCCATACCACCGCATTAGGGGCAAAGCTGTAGATAGCCGCACAATCTATGGCCAACACAGCACCCGGGATCAGCCGTTGGGAAATGCCATTAAATGCCTCGGTAAGTTCGGCAACGAACATACGTACGCCTTGCACGATGATGAAAATGGCGACGGCGAACATCAGGCCAGTTTGCAGGATGTAGATTGTCCAGTGGGTTTTGCCAGCCATTTGCTGCAATGTGTCCAGCCCGAATGAGCAGAGAATGATGCCGAAGAACACCGTCATAACGATCGCGGTAGAGACGATGTTGTCGTGGAAAATATTGAGCCAGCCAGGCAGTTTGAGTTCTTCCACGCTCTCTTCTTTTTTGCCTAGGTACGGTGCCAATTTATAGGCGACCCATGAAGCAAACTGTTGCTGGTGACCAATCGAAAAACCGCTGTTTTCCGTGACTGACTGGGTTGGTTTGAACATCATGTTGGAAGTGATCCCCCAGTAAAGAGAGGCGATCAGGGCGCTGCACAGCACGGTGGTCCACATGTCGTAACCCAAAATGTAGAAGAACACCGCAATCAGACCAACCTGTTGAAACATAATGTGGCCAGTCAGCATGATGGTACGGATACCAGTGACCCGCCGCAGCAATACATAAACAATGTTGAGTGCCAAGGCCAATAACACCGCATAGCCAACCCAGCTATAGGCATCCCCCATGCGTTCAATAGTCGCCATCATCGAAGCATAGGTATCGGAGATGGCACCATTGATGCTGTAGACCTCGGAAAGTTTGGCCACTACGGGTTTGAAAGTACTCGTCAAGATGCCGGAACCTGCCTGCAACAGCATAAAACCGATAATTGTTTTTATCGTGCCTTTAACGATCACCGCCGCACTTTTTCGCAGCAGCAAATAGCCCAGCAATGTAACCAGCCCCAGTAACAAAGGCGCGTTGGTCATAACCTGATTAAAAAAAACGGTGAAGATGGTGTAGAGGATTTCCATACAGCTCTCCAAATAGCGTTTGGCATTACCTGATGCGCCGCAGATAACGCGGCTGGCATTTATACCAGAGCGCCAACTTAACGCGGGGACAACCTCACCATATCAATCACAGAGAATCATAAAAAGATCACAAATGATTATTTGTGAGCAACCTCGCAAGTTATATGGACAAAGCCTATTGATTGAATCTATTGGATTTATAAATAACTCATTACTTGTTGAATTAAAGCAAATTAATGATCATCACAAGACGTCATACACTTATCATCAGGCAGTAAAACCATCATGTCCCCGCGCATTCACGAGTTGTAAGATGACGTTAATGGTGTTAAGTTTAACCAAATAAAATCACAACAAATCATTAAATGATTATTTTGATTTTATTTGAATTTAACAACCTGCTTGCGAGGAAAAATCATGAGTAAAGTCACTACTATCACGCGTGAATCCTGGATACTGAGTACTTTCCCAGAGTGGGGCTCCTGGCTGAATGAAGAAATAGAACAGGAGCAAGTTGCCCCAGGAACCTTCGCGATGTGGTGGTTGGGATGTACCGGGATCTGGCTGAAGTCGGAGGAAAATGCCAACCTTTGTGTTGATTTTTGGTGCGGCACAGGTAAACAAAGCCACAACAACCCGCTGATGAAAACAGGCCACCAGATGCAACGCATGGCAGGGGTTAAAAAGTTGCAGCCAAATCTGCGTACGACTCCCTTCGTACTTGACCCCTTTGCAATCAAGACGATTGATGCCGTACTCGCAACTCATGATCATAATGACCATATCGATGTCAACGTCGCGGCCGCGGTGATGCAAAACTGTGAGGCTTCGGTACCCTTCATCGGACCACAGAGCTGCGTGGATATGTGGATTGGCTGGGGGGTTCCCCGCGAGCGCTGTATCGCCGTAAAACCTGGGGATGTAATAAAAATCAAGGATATAGAAATTCACGCACTTGATGCCTTTGATCGCACTGCTCTGATCACGCTTCCTGCAGAACAAAGAGCGGCGGGTGTATTACCCGATGGGATGGACCAACGTGCGGTTAACTACCTGTTCAAAACACCCGGCGGTAACCTCTACCACAGTGGTGATTCCCACTATTCCAACTATTACGCCAAGCATGGTAATGATCATCAGATCGATGTAGCGCTCGGTTCCTACGGTGAAAACCCTCGCGGTATTACCGATAAAATGACCAGTGCCGACATTCTGCGCATGGCAGAATCTCTCAATGCCAAAGTCGTCATTCCGTTCCATCATGATATCTGGTCGAATTTCCAAGCTGACCCACAAGAAATTCGCGTACTCTGGGAAATGAAGAAAGAACGTTTGAAATACGGCTTCAAGCCATTTATCTGGCAGGTAGGCGGCAAATTCACCTGGCCGCTGGATAAAGATAATTTTGAATATCACTATCCGCGTGGCTTTGAAGACTGCTTTACTATTGAACCTGATTTGCCGTTTAAATCTTTCCTGTAGAGGTTAGCAAAGATCATATATACCTAAGTCCATTCACGTTGCATGACAAAAACGCAATGCGTTTTTGAACAGCACTTGCACTGGTCAGAAAGGGGTAAAGCACAAACGTAGACGAATAATGCGGCAAGCGCTCAAGCCTCTAGGAACATAGCTCATTATGTCACTGGCGGCGCGAGTAAAGCCGACATCGTTGACGCCTGAAGGAGGACGGGTATAAGTCTTTTACCTCTTTATGCGCACTTCTGCACATAGATGATTCAAATCGTCAGAATGTGAGCATATAATTAACTGAGTATAGTTCTTATTCCCTGATGGAGCCTGCATGACAGAATCACAACGCCATAATGCCATTATCGATCTCTTGCAGAGTAAGGGTCAGATTTCTGTGGCTGATGTGATTGCAGCATTTGAGGTCTCACCCGCCACCGCGCGCCGCGATATTAATAAACTCAATGAAATAGGAAAATTGCGCAAGGTACGCAACGGCGCTGAGGCCACCTGTCCCCCCCGCACGGCATGGTCTCCCCTCAATATCCATCAAACGCAGCACCTGGACGAGAAAATGCGCATCGCCAGGGCAGCCGCTCAGCTTTGCCTGCCAGGGGAAAGTGTAGTGATTAACTGTGGTTCTACTGCATTCCTGCTAGGGCGCGAAATGTGCGGTAAAGAAGTACAGGTGATTACCAACTACTTGCCGCTAGCTAATTACCTGATCGAGCGTGAACACGAAAGCGTGGTGATCATGGGGGGGCAATACAATAAGAGCCAAGCTATCACTTTAGCGCCACAGGATGGCGATGCCAGCCTGTATGCCGGGCACTGGATGTTTACCAGCGGCATAGGCCTTACTACTGATGGACTGTATAAAACCGATATGCTCACGGCAATGGCCGAACAGAAGATGCTCAACTACGTCGGCAAACTGGTGGTGCTGGTCGACAGCAGTAAAGTTGGCCAGCGTGCAGGGATGTTGTTTAGCCGCACCGAGCAGATCGATATCGTGATCACTGGGCAGGATGCCAGCCCAGCGATAGTAGAACAATTACGTCAACAAGGTGTCGACGTGAAACTCGTCTAGGCAGCCCCTTCCCTACCCCGTAATGCTTGTTTGAATAGCGGACGACTATCCCCTTCCCTTTGGGTCTATCGTGGCACCACAGGCAAGTTAAAGTACACAACTGGCAGAAAGCACGCTTTCTGGTAAACCCCTGGCTTTGCTCTGGTCTTATTTGCACCGAAGTTGGATACACTAGGCTGTGTCCCTTAACTGTCCGTGGTCCCGTCGCAGACCCAAAAACCCATTATCAAGGCGGAGGGTGAAGGGCAGAGTGGCCCTCTGTTCAAGCCCGACAACACAGAGAATGGGCTTTTGGGGCGCGACCCTACGGGCTGGCGCCATTGGCGTGCATTGCTGCGTTGCTCGCCGCTTATTGGGGACACCCAACCTCGCGGCTCACGCCTTGCTCTGCGCGAAAATGACCGCCAGCGGCGCTCGCGTACAGTTAAGAGACACAGCCTAGACTACGATTTGAAGGTCGATGAGTAGCACACCATTCCACTATGTTACGGGGTATATTGAAGTCATGGAACAATTTGAAGCGATCAGCGTTGAACAGGCATATCAACGTTGGAAAGACGGCAGCGCCGTATTGGTCGACATTCGCGATCCGCAAAGTTTTGCCGCAGGGCACACGCCAGGTGCTTTTCATCTAACCAATGCCACCCTACCAACCTTTATGCAGCAGAATGAGTTCGATCACCCGGTCATGGTGATGTGTTACCACGGTAATAGCAGCCGTGGTGCCGCCCAGTACCTTCTGCACCAGGGATTCGATGCTGTGTACAGTATCGACGGCGGTTTCGAAGCCTGGTCCCGCCAGTTTCCACAAGATGTTGAAACGTTGGCGTAACTTCGCGAGTCACGGGTAGAAGTGGCCTAAGAGCCTATCCCTAATAGACAACGAACAGCGTACAGAAACCCAAGTACACGTAGTAGGTGAGAATTTAGAGTTCTGTCTAGAGCTACAATGGCCAATGAAATAGCCCTGGAGGGATAGGCGCTAAACTGAATTCTCCTTTGTTTTTCAATATCTGTTCCCTATGCTCAAGATTTCAAAGGTATAATCAGGCATTAACGCCGCAGGGGACTAAACCCACGGCCAAAGTCATCTACTTAGACGGAAAACCTATGGTTCGAGTGATCGCCGTATCCAACCCTCGCTTGGCGCAGGCCTTTGTCGATTATATGGCAACACAGGGGGTCATACTTGAGGTCCACAATGCCGGTGAAGCAACCGAAATCTGGCTAGCAGAGGATGGTCGTCTGGAACAAGTACAACACGAACTACAACAGTTTTTGCTTGATCCCCTCAATCAGCGTTATCAGGCAGCCAGTTGGCAGGCAGGTAGCACCAACACCGGTTTGCATTACCAACAGTTTTCCTATCTGCAAACCATCCGTAACAAGGCTGGCCCCCTGACTCTCACCGTGATGGCATTGAGTATTGTGGTCTACATACTAATGCAAGTGTTGGGGGGCAATACGGTGATGTTCTGGCTTTCCTGGCCACAAAATGGATCGCAATATAGTCAGCTGTGGCGTTGGGTAAGTCATGCGCTTCTACACTTTTCGCTGCTGCACATCACTTTTAATCTGCTGTGGTGGTGGTATCTGGGAGGCCCTTTAGAGAAACGTCTCGGGGCCGGAAAACTGTTCGTCATTACCGTAGTATCAGCCTTTTTCAGCGGCTGGGCACAATCCTTGTTCAGTGGTGCACTGTTCGGCGGACTTTCTGGGGTCGTTTATGCCCTGATGGGATACGTCTGGTTGAGCGGCGAGCGAGCCCCGGAAAGTGGCTTAAGCTTGCCACGGGGCTTAATGGTATTTTCTGTGCTCTGGTTGGTTGCCGGATATTTCGATATCTTAGGGATGTCGATCGCAAATGCGGCACATATCGCCGGTTTAGTGCTAGGGTTATTGATGGCATTCTGGGACACGCGTCATCACACGTACAACAAACAATAACCGCAAGACATTTCTTCAGGTTGCTGTTCAAAAACGCAATGCGTTTTTGAACAGCGCTTACGTTGGCCCCGGAGGAGTAAGGCACAAACCTGTACCACATAACGCAGCAACTGAGGAACAAATCGGTCGTAGACCGATTTAAACGCGATCAAATCGCCACATGGAATAGTGCTACAGGTAAGAGCGTGCACAGGCTATAGCCAACCGTTGTGCGTATGAATGCGCGATACAAACCGCCTGGGAGGAGTGAACCGCGTTTGGCGTTCCTCATCATTCCCACCGGCTTGAAGCGTGAGGGACAACGGGTATATATCGAGGTTGAAATACAGCGAACGTACCAGCGTATTAGGGGATTATCGTGAAGCAAACACAGCGTCATGGCGCTATTATCGAATTAGTTCGCCAACAAGGATATGTCAGCACAGAAGAGTTGGTAGAGCACTTTGAAGTCAGCCCGCAAACCATTCGTCGCGACTTAAATGACCTAGCCGATCAGAACAAAATACAGCGTCATCACGGCGGCGCAGCCTTACCTTCAAGCTCAGTAAACACTGCCTATCACGATCGCAAAGTGATGTGGTCGGAAGAGAAGGCTCGCATCGCCCAACGCGTTGCCAGCCAGATCCCGGATGGTGCAACGTTGTTCATTGATATTGGCACCACGCCTGAAGCCGTTGCCCATGCACTGATGAACCATAAAAATCTACGCGTAGTGACCAACAATCTCAACGTTGCTACTCTCCTCACGGTCAAGGAAGATTTTCGTCTTATCTTAGCGGGTGGTGAAGTGCGCACCCGCGACGGTGGCATCATGGGAGAAGCTACGTTGGACTTTATTTCCCAATTCCGGCTTGACTACGGCATTCTCGGTATCAGTGGTATCGACATGGATGGTTCATTGCTCGAATTCGATTATCACGAAGTTCGTACTAAGCGCGCGATTATCGAAAATTCTCGTTGCGTTATGCTGGTCACCGATCACTCCAAATTTGGCCGTAACGCGATGGTGAATCTGGGAAATATGAACTTAATCGACTATCTGTTTACCGATCAAACCCCGCCGCCGGGCGTAATGAAAATTATCGAGCAATACGACGTGCAACTTGAGTTGTGCTAATGGTGAGCTACGACAAGCATCGGTTGCCTTGTTTTATGCTAGGCTGTGTCCCGTAACTATTTTTTGTACAATTTAGCGATATTTAGCCGACAAGAGGCTTTTGAATTTGGCTCGTTATGATGTCCCTGATGAGGCTTGGGCGCTCATTTCCCCCCTGTTGCCGCCTGAACGTAATCGTGTTAGCGGCGGTCGTCCCTACCTTGAACATAGGCCTGTAATGAACGGGATCTTTTGGGTGCTTTGCTCTGGTGCTCCCTGGCGAGATCTTCCTGAAAGGTATGGCAATTGGAAAACGATTTACAACCGCTTTAATCGTTGGTCAAAATCTGGAGTAATAAATAGTATTTTCAATAAATTACTCCAAATTTTGGATGAGAATAAACTCATCGATTGGGATGCTATAGCACTGGACGGCAGCAATATCAGGGCATTAAAAGCGGCAGCAGGAGCTAAAAAAAGTACCCCGATGAACTCAAGGATCATGGACTTGGTCGCTCTCGAGGTGGTTTTGGCACCAAAGTCCATTTGGCGACAGACAGCTCAGGGTTGCCGTTAAGCTTTTGCCTGAGCGGTGGGCAAGCTCATGAGAGTCAATATGCTGAAACGTTGCTAAACCGAGTTGGTATTATCAGAAAAAGCGGACACCTAAAGTCCCGCCCTAACGCCGTGTTAGCTGATAAGGGCTATTCGAGCCAGAAGCTTCGTAATCACCTGAAAATAAAAGGTATAAAAGCGGTTATACCTTTTAAATCGAATGAAAAAGCCAGTCGAGATGGGCGCAGAAAACTGGATACTCAGCGGTACCAAAAACGCAATGTTGTTGAGCGGTGCTTTGGGATATTAAAAGAACATCGTCGTATTGCCATACGCTCGGAGAAAACAGCCAGAAATTACCTTTGCATGCTTAAATTAGGCTCTGTTCGGTTGTTTTTAAGGCGACTATTGGGTTAAGGGACACAGCCTAAAGCGCTTTCAAGATACAGGCGGCCCAAGGAGGGGCCAAGTCACTGAGCCTTGCAGAAACTTGAATGAAGTCGGATATAACTTGTTATTTTATATTTATTATAAAGTTATCTTTAAATATAACACTAAATTGGTAGTGACGTTAAATACTTGATTTATTCAACAAGGCCTAAACAGAATTGAAAATATAAAAGCCTCACAGTTTATTCAAAATAGTCATATCACTATATACTCAAGTTCATTCAAGTTGCATAACGAAACCCTAGGAACTTACTCAAATCATTGACTGGGACGAGTAACAAATCTGCCGGAAGCAAATTTAAACGCGACTTGCTGCGGCCCGAGTGCGAGGCCCAAAGACGAGCCGAGTAATGCAGTCCACACCGCTGTGGCTTGAATGGCAACGGATATATAACGTATATATACCCAAAATAATTCGAGTTGCAGGAAGGCGGCAACGCAACGAATCCTCAGGAGCTTACTCAAGTAAGTGACTGGGGTGAGTGAGGAAAGCCAACGCACATGCAACTTGAAGTATGACGACTATAAGTATCTTAATAATCTGCGAGCATTGTATGAATGACTTACCGAAGAATAAACATCTCATTGTCTTTCTTGAAGTTTCAAGATGTGGTGGAATAATGAGTGCATCAAAAAAATTACATATGACTCAACCCTCTGTAACAAGAATAATAAAAGAGCTCGAAAGTCATATCGGCGTTCCTTTATTCCACAGAACTAACTCAGGTGTATACCTCAATCAAGCTGGGAATATCTTTCATGGCAGAATATTAACTTATATCAACGGATTACAAAAATCAGTTTCTGAAATCAGAGAGAAGTTTGGGAAAAATAACGAGACCTTCTCACTAGGTTACTCTTCACTTGTAGGTTACACGGTACTACCTGATGTTATAAATGAGTTTAAAATTACTCACAAAAATGTAGCCATCAACATATATGAGGGCCAATTATCAAGTTTACTTCCCATGATTAGTAATAGCACCATTGACTGCGCAATAGGTACCGTGTCTAACGATGAGCTATCTTACGAATATCATTCAGAAAAACTCTTTCGCAGTCGTTTCGCTGTTTTCTCTTCGCCTCTACACCCTCTTGCCAGGGCTAAAAGCCTAACCGAATTAAAATCAGCCAAGTGGGTGCTGCCAGAAACGAACTTCGGTTATTACAATAAACTTAATGACTTCCTTGAAATGCATGGTATCGATGTTAGCTCGTCGATAAGAACTGATTCGATCTCCTCCATCCTGAGTTTGGTCACCAGTGCAAACTACCTGACAGTTCTGGCCAGCCCCATGGGTGAAGGCAGAAATAAAAAATTATCACTGCATGAAGTTCAAATAAGTGAAGAAGTTCCATCTGCTGACTATTACTTGATATTTGGAAAAAGAAATATACCATCCAGTCTACTGGATGACTTCATGAAGATAATCAAAGAGAGGTGTTCAATAAGTTTATGGGGAGATTGAGCTTATTGTCGTTGAAAAGGGATGCCTTTATGTAGCAAGACATCCCTTTTTATCTTGAAATTATACGCTAGTGGCCAGCTCAATAAAAATTTGTGCACCAATCAGCAAACAGTCATCATCAAGATAATACGGATTAGCATGTAAATAATTAGAAATATTTTTCCTCTTGCAGCCGCTCCCCAAGAAGAAAAAAGCACCTTTTTTAGCAGGGATAGCGTTAATCATATAGCTAAAATCTTCACTGCCCGTCATAGGTTTACAATTACAGTCTACACGCTGCAAGAATTTTGACGCGCAGGTAACAACTCGCTGATATGCATATTCATCGTTGATCACAGCCGGATAACCCGTGCACACCATATTCGTTTCAAATCCCCGAATGGCACTCTCTTTCATGATTGACGTAAAGCTGTTCTTCAGGATTGAATCCGTTTCTTCATCCATTGAACGAATTGTTCCCCGAGCCTGAACATAATCAGGGACAGCGTTAGGAATTGTGCCACCATGTATCATGCCACAACCAAAAACGGCAGGGCTAAATGGATTGGTTTTCTTGGCAACAATATAGTCCAGATCGTCAATGATGCGAACGGCTTCTCTGATTGCATCGCGCCCATTCTGTGGCGTAGAGCCATGGGCAGAAATGCCATGAACGTCTAACGTCCAGGCGGCTCCCCATGAAGACATGATATGATTATTAATGTTGATTGAACCTACTTCCATTGAAGCATCATTGTGCAACGCATAAATCTCATCAACGCTATCAACACACCCAAGCTCTACCATTTTTTCTGCACCGGGTACCCGCATATCCTCTTCAGCCATCTGAAAGATGAATCGAACATTAAACTGGAGCTGCTCAGGATGCTCGGCGAGGAAACGCGCTGCAGTCAGAGCTATCGCCATGTGGGAGTCATGCCCACAGTTATGAGCCATGTTTTCATGGCAGGATTTATAATCATTCTCCGTGAGGTCTGGCATTTCTAAGCCGTCCATGTCAGCTCGAATAGCCATTCTTTTTAATTTTGGGCTAATATCGAGATCTGCATGAAAACCCGTATACCCTGGATATTCAGTAATATGATATCCGAAAGATTTCATCAGTTCTTTACAATAAGATGATGTTTTAAATTCTATCCCTGATGCTTCAGGGATAGTATGAAGATGATGTCGAACTCCCCGACTGAATTCATCAAGATATTTTAAGCTCTCTGATATCCGGTAATCGTTCATTACGCACTCCAATTATTGCCGAATATTTAAATGATATTCTGGAATTTAAGAATTAATTGTGCAACGAATGCCGCACCGAAAAATGCACAGGTAAAGACCACTAATGAGATAATCACTATTTTCCAGCTCAGTGACTTTAATTTATCAAGGCTGTTTCCCACGGATAACCCGGCAAATGCCAAAAGTGGTGTTGTAGTTGATAGGAAATCAATTTTGTTAGTTAACTTCATAAATATATGACTAACAGGAGAATATGGCATGCTGAGCAAAAGTGCAATTAATGTCGTCCAGGCAAAAGCCGGAAGAGGGACTTTAGGCAGCCACATTTTAATTTGCAGAGACATAATAATAATAACGAACATAATGACTGCGCCAGGAATTGATTCAACAGGCGACATTCCTTTACCCACGTATTGTGCTAATACTACCAGTGCAATACAAGGGATAATTATTTTTGTGTTATCTGAAAACTCTCTTATATTCATAATTCTTGCCCAATACGATTATTTGCGAAGAAGTTTGTACATGAAATTACTGAGTGGCAGTGCCAGAAAGATCAGTGCATACATACCCGTTACGGCTGCCAGCATGTTACTGGTCGCGGCAAATGCCAGGATCTGGCTCGATAACTCGGGTACGGCATTTGATAGAGAAGCTGATGCGGCTGCCATCATACTCCCTGACCCCAAACCACAGGCAACAGCGAGTGATAATGGATGTAATCCAAAACTCAACCCAACTGGGCTAATAATGCCAAAAAATACCGTCCCAATGACGCTACCGACAATATAAGTACCGAGTACACCTGTACCTTCGGGACTATCTATCCCATATTTTTCGCCAATAACGCCCAATGAAGGTTCTCTTGAGATACTGGAACAGGCACCGATAGCCTCTCTGCGCATTCCGAGTAAAATAGCCAATGGCATAGCGATGAGCACCGAACCCAGATTTCCTAACTCCTGCAAAACCAGTGCAGGCCCTGCCTTTATTACCTCCGCAACATTAGGGCCAACCAATGTGCCATACTTAACACCCAGCGGAAGTAAGGAGATCATGACAATATTTCCGGTAATTTTTATTGTCTCATGATTAAGAACATTCCCCATCGGCTTAACTATTTTACCCAATAAATCAGGGGTCACTAATACACCTATTATTACCGCATACAGCATAGGTAATAAGCTGAATTTGATACCAAAAGCGGTCACCATAGTGACACCGATGCTCTCAGATATGACTGTAATAAAACCTGCTGAAATAATTAATATAATCAGAGATCGACTTTGATTGGATAGGCTCATAAATTCATCCATATGTGATATTCATTTATTATTAAGGTATCAATTTGTGAGTGAAATGATAATTTGATTAATCTATGGGGTATTCTTAAATCTGATAGCGAAATTGTTTTTCTTGATACCAATCAATATATTCTCACCCACCTTACATATAACGTATTGATATAGTTATTATTTTAAATTATGTCGTTTAGATCACAATTTTGTGCAATCAAGAAACGTACCCTGACACCCTGATATAGTTAACTACCTCTTTTTGATTACATTTAATGACAATGATTGATGTATTGCAGCTCACTGAATGACTTATTACCTCAATAATTAGAGCTACAAAAGGAGCCACTGCAAACAACAGCACCTACGACACATAAATATTACAATTTTTGTCACAGAAATATTTATTTTGGTTAACTCTTGGCTTGTTTGTTGGTTTTTGATTACAATAATGAGCGGAAACGAACATGAAAGAACCATTTCGAACATTTGGAGGCAGTTGACGTGGAAACCAAAGACTTGATTGTTATCGGTGGCGGTATCAACGGTGCAGGCATCGCGGCAGATGCTGCCGGGCGCGGATTGTCTGTTCTGCTACTGGAAGCGCAGGACTTGGCCTGTGCTACGTCTTCCGCCAGTTCTAAATTGATCCACGGTGGTCTACGTTACCTGGAACACTATGAATTCCGCTTGGTTAGCGAGGCTCTTGCCGAACGTGAAGTGTTGCTAAAACTAGCACCGCATATCGCCTTCCCTATGCGTTTCCGTCTGCCTCATCAACCGCATCTGCGGCCAGCTTGGATGATCCGTACCGGATTGTTCCTTTACGACCACTTGGGAAAACGCACCAGCCTACCTGGCAGTAAAGGCTTAAGCTTTGGCCCCGGATCCGTTTTGAAACCAGAACTGAAGCGCGGTTTCGAATATTCTGATTGCTGGGTAGACGATGCACGCCTAGTGGTTCTGAACGCTCAAGCTGTATCCGAGCGCGGTGGAGACGTGCGTACACGTACCAAAGTGACCCGCGCTTGGCGTGAAAATGGCCTGTGGGTAGTAGAAGCTACCGACGTAGACAGTGGTAAGTCATTTAGCTGGCGCGCTAAAGGCTTGGTTAATGCCACTGGCCCTTGGGTAAAAAACTTCTTTGATGATGGATTGAAACTCAAATCGCCTTATGGCATTCGTCTGATCAAAGGCAGCCATATTGTGGTACCAAGAGTACATAACCAACCACAGTCTTATATTTTACAGAACGAAGACCACCGTATTGTGTTTGTCATTCCGTGGCTTGAAGAGTTTTCTATCATCGGTACTACCGATGTCGAGTACCACGGAGACCCTAAAGAGGTCAAGATCGACGATAACGAAATCGACTACCTGCTGAAGGTTTACAACGACCACTTTAAAAAACAGCTAGGCCGTGACGATATTGTTTGGACATACTCTGGCGTAAGGCCTCTGTGTGATGATGAGTCTGACTCACCGCAGGCCGTCACCCGCGATTACACGCTGGATGTGCATGATGATGAAGGCAAAGCACCGCTGCTTTCTGTATTTGGTGGCAAACTCACCACTTACCGCAAGCTGGCTGAACACGCAATGGAAAAACTGGCACCCTACTATCCAGGTTGCGGCCCTGCGTGGACTAAAAATGGTTCTCTGCCAGGAGGCGATATTGGGGGCGACCGTGACAGCTATGCCGCCAAACTCCGTCATCAACACGGTTGGTTACCCGAGTCTCTGGCACAGCGTTATGCCAGCACTTATGGTAGCCATAGCGAATTGATCTTGTCCAAGGCTCTCAGCCTGAGTGATTTAGGTGAAGACTTCGGCCATGGCTTGTACGAAGCTGAGCTTCGTTATCTGGTCGAAAAAGAATGGGTTATCGAGTTAGAAGATGCCATCTGGCGCCGTACTAAACTGGGTATGTGGCTCAACGAAAACCAGCAGGCAAGAGTTAAAGCCTGGCTGGCAGAACACGCAAAACTGAAAGCGCTGTCATTGGCATCATAAGCGCGCTGCAATAAAAAAAGGGGCATCAACCTCTGTGTTGATGCCCCTGATCTATTTTATTAAGGCTGAACTTCTAGCCCTATGCCATCACAATTTTATCGGCTTGATGTTCCAGATCTCATCTGCGTATTCCTGAATGGTGCGGTCAGAGGAGAAATAACCCATGTTGGCGATATTAAGCACCGTACGCCGCGTCCATTCATCCTGATTAAGATATACCTCATCAACTTTATCCTGGGTATCCACATAGCTACGATAATCAGCCAGCAGCTGATAGTGATCGCCAAGATTCACCAGTGAGTCAAACAAGCTGCTGTAGCGCTGCGGTTCCTCAGGGCTGAACATCCCCGTGGCGATCTGCGTTAATGCCTGATACAGTTCTTCATCCTGCTCAAAATACTGGCGAGGGTTGTAACCTTTACGGCGCAACTCATCCACTTGTTCAGCCGTATTACCGAAGATAAAGATATTCTCTTCACCTACATGCTCAAGCATTTCAACGTTAGCGCCATCCAGGGTACCAATAGTCAAAGCACCGTTAAGAGCAAACTTCATGTTGCTGGTTCCAGAAGCTTCAGTACCGGCCAATGAAATTTGCTCGGAAAGATCCGCGGCCGGAATGATCATCTGTGCCAGGCTGACACCATAGTTAGGGATAAACACCACTTTTAGATCATGATGCACGCGCGGATCATTGTTAATGACTTTCGCCACATCGTTAATCAAGCGGATGATCTGTTTTGCCGCGTAATAAGCAGAAGCAGCCTTACCGGCAAAGATCACCACACGTGGCACCCGCGCTGCTTCAGGATCTTGTAGCAGCCGGTTATACCTTGTGATCACATGCAATACATTCAGCAACTGCCGCTTATATTCGTGGATCCGTTTGATTTGCACATCAAACAAAGCATCTGGGTTCACAACGACGTTAAGCTTTTTAGCAATATAACTTGCCAGGCGCTCTTTATTCTGTCGTTTAGCTGCCTGCACTGCTTCAAGAAAACTCGGGTAATCCACGTTAGTTTTGATTTCACTAAGCTGGCTGAGATCGGTACGCCAGTTATAACCAATGCTCTCATCCAGTACTTCAGATAATGGCCGATTGGCCAGCCCTAACCAGCGACGTGGCGTTACTCCATTGGTTTTGTTGCAGAAACGCTCGGGGAATATCCGGGCAAAATCAGCAAACAACGACTGTACCATCAGTTCAGAATGCAGTGCAGAAACGCCGTTCACTTTATGACTGGCCACTACCGCTAACCACGCCATCCGTACCCGACGACCATTGGTTTCATCAATCAGGGATACACGTGCCAGTAACTTATCATCACCCGGTACGACCTGTTGTACGTGTTTGAGGAAATGGTCGTTGATTTCGAAAATAAGCTGCAAGTGACGCGGTAGAATTTTACCCAGCATATCCACTGGCCAAGTTTCAAGCGCTTCACTCATCAAGGTATGGTTGGTGTAGGAGAAGACTTTTTCTACCACTGCCCAAGCATCTAGCCAACTGAATTTATGCTCATCAATCAGCACATGCATCAGCTCAGGAATAGACAACACTGGGTGGGTGTCGTTGAGATGGATGGCAATCTTATCGGCAAGATTGTTGAACGTTTTATGCATAGTCCAGTGACGATGGAGAATATCCTGAACCGTCGCCGAGACCAGGAAGTACTCCTGCCGTAAACGCAATTCACGCCCAGAATAGGTGGAATCATCTGGATAGAGTACCCGCGATACGTTCTCGGAGTGGTTTTTGTCTTCCACTGCGGCAAAGTAGTCACCCTGGTTGAATTTACCCAGATTTATTTCGTTACTGGCCTGTGCGCTCCACAAACGCAGTGTGTTAGTCGCATCTGTATCAAAACCAGGGATCACCTGATCGTAGGCAATAGCGATAATTTCTTCAGTTTCTAGCCAGCGTACCTTCGCACCTTCTTGCTGAACACGGCCACCAAAACGAACTTTGTAACGGGTGTTGTGGCGTGGAAACTCCCACGGATTACCGTATTCCAACCAGTAGTCTGGAGATTCCATCTGCTGGCCATCGATTATGTTCTGCTTGAACATGCCGTATTCATAGCGAATACCGTATCCCCGTCCTGGCAACGCCAGTGTGGCAAGTGAATCAAGGAAACAGGCTGCAAGCCGTCCTAAACCTCCGTTGCCCAAACCAGGATCGTTTTCTTCCTCTAACAAGTCGCCCAGGCTCAGACCCATTTCATTTAGTGCGTCGTCAATATCCTGATAGATCCCCATGGATAGCAAGGCATTAGAGAGCGTTCGGCCAAGCAAAAACTCCATCGACAAGTAATAAACCTGACGGACATCTTGTGAGAGCTGGGCACGATTAGATCGTAACCAACGTTCAACCATCCTGTCGCGTACGGCAAATAACACAGCATTAAGCCAGTCATGTTGGGTGGCTATCGCAGGGTCCTTACCGACAGTAAACATCAGTTTATAGGCAATCGAATGTTTCAGCGCTTCAACACTGACCGTGGGTGAGGTGTAAGTAAACGGTAAAGTCATCGTAATTCATTCCCAAGTGCGTGATTACAACAAGCGTTGATAAAGCGACAAATAATCTTTTGCCGCAACTTGCCAGCCAAAATCAAGACTCATGGCATAGCGTTGTACGTGCCGCCACTCTTTAGGTCTGCTCCACAACACCAGCGCACGCCGAATGGCATTACCCAGTGCGATGGCATCACAGTCATCAAATACAAATCCGCTGGCGGTCCCATCAGCCAGATTCTCCAGCGCACAATCAACCACCGTATCCGCCAACCCACCGGTACGACGCACCAGTGGCAATGTGCCATACTTCAGGCCATACAATTGTGTTAACCCACAAGGTTCAAAACGGCTCGGCACTAGAATGACATCTGCCCCACCGATAATTTGGTGGGATAGTGACTCGTTATAACCAATCTGCACGCCAATCTGCTCTGGGTAATCGGCAGCCGCTGCCAGGAACGCCTGCTGCAACACTGCATCACCGGAGCCTAGCAGCGCCAATTGCCCCCCTTTCGCCAACAAGCCGGGCAAAGCTTCCAGTACCAAATCCAACCCTTTCTGGCTGGTTAAACGACTCACCACTGCAAACAACGGTAGCGATTCATCCTCTTTCAACCCCATACTTTTTTGCAAATGGATCTTGTTTTTAGCTTTTTCTTTCAGACGTTCAGCATCGTAACGCGCCACTAGGCATGTATCTTGGGATGGTTCCCAAATGTTTTCATCTACACCATTAAGAATGCCGCTCAATCTTCCTTGTCGCTGGCGATCCTGCAGTAACCCCTCCATACCATAACCAAATTCTGGCAGCGTAATTTCACGCGCATAGGTCGGGCTGACGGTAGTAACATGATCGGCATAGTAAAGGCCTGCTTTCAGAAAGGATATTTGCCCATAAAATTCAAGACCATAAACATTTAAGAACGACGAAGGTAGCCACAACTCCTGTAGATGATGAGCTGCAAACAACCCCTGATAGGCTAGATTATGTACGGTGAAGATCGAGCGCGCCGGGTAACCATTAGCAGCTAGGTAAGCACAGGCTAACCCCGCATGCCAGTCATGAGCGTGTATCAACTGCGGACGCCAGTAACGATCAAGACCTTTAGCCATCTCACAAGCCATCCAGCCCAGCAAGGCAAAGCGCCAATGGTTGTCGGGATAAGCGCTCATCGATTGGTCATGGTATGGGCTACCCGGGCGGTCATATAACCAAGGGGCATCAATCAGGTAAACACTCACACCGTGATAAGTGCCGTAACGCAGGCTTACGCGCCCGGCAAAGGAGTCGACCTCCGCGACAAGCACCGTATCTGGAATACCATTGCGTACGTCAGGAAACGCCGGTAACAGCACCCGAACGTCCGCTCCCTCAGCAATCTGTGCCGTCGGTAATGCTCCTACTACGTCTGCAAGCCCACCTGTTTTGAGCAATGGGTACATTTCAGAACATACGTGTAAAACCTGCATTATCACTCCTGAAATTCGCTAATAACTTCTCTGCGGAGAGGGTGGATGCAGAACACTGCATCCACGGGTTTGCAAGCAAAATACCTACAGCTTTGACAACATTTCACGCGTGACGAGTACGATCCCCTCTGCCGAGCGATAAAAACGTCTGCTGTCTTCATCCGCATTTTCGCCAATCACCATCCCTTCAGGAATATGGCAGGCTCGGTCAATGATGCAGCGACGCAAACGGCAGGAGCGACCAATGTTCACATCCGGCAGTAAGACTGAAGAATCGATAGTACAGAATGAGTTAACTCTGACACGCGAGAATAAGACCGAATGAACCACAACCGAACCCGAGACGATACACCCTCCCGCCACCAATGAGTTCATGGTCATACCATGGCTACCGGATCGATCCTGTACAAATTTGGCGGGTGGCAGGGGTTCCATATAGGTTCGGATAGGCCATGCGCGATCATACATATCCAGCTCTGGCGTAACCGAAGCCAGATCGAGATTAGCACGCCAGTATGCCTCAAGCGTGCCCACATCCCGCCAATAGGGTGGCAATTCAGGATTGGAGGTGACACAGGACAATGTGAACGGGTGTGCCCACGCAGCCTTTTGCGCCGTGATTTTTGGGATCAGATCTTTACCAAAGTCATGACTGGAGTCTGGATTGGACATATCCTCTTCCAGCAGTTTGTAAAGATAACTGGCGTTAAAAATATAGATCCCCATGCTGGCAAGCGACATTTGTGGATTACCCGGCATTGCAGGTGGGTCCATCGGCTTCTCAAGGAACTCGAGGATAAGATCGTTATCGTCCACCTTCATGACACCAAATTCGCTGGCCTCTTTACGTGGCACGGGAATACAGGCCACTGTACATTGCGCCCCTTTTTCCACGTGGTCGAACAACATGCGCGAATAATCCATTTTGTAGATATGATCGCCAGCCAGGATCACAACGTACTCCGCCTCATAGCGGCGGATAATATCAAGGTTCTGATAAACGGCATCCGCAGTCCCTTTGTACCAATGCTCTGTACTGAGCCGCTGTTGAGCTGGCAGCAGATCGACAAACTCGTTCATTTCCTCGTTAAGGAAAGACCAACCGCGCTGTATATGTTGCACCAAGGTATGCGAATGGTATTGGGTAATCACGCCCATACGGCGGATACCTGAATTCAGGCAATTTGACATAGCAAAGTCAATAATGCGGAACTTACCACCAAAATGTACCGCAGGCTTCGCCCGGGTAGAGGTTAAATCTTTCAAACGCGAGCCACGACCACCAGCCAGAATCAGGGCGACGGATTTATTCGGCAGTTGGCGCGCCAACATCAGGGGGTCTTTATTTTCAAACCTAACCATAGCTGACTCCTTAATTTTTCTTTGCCAGCACGCAAACAGAATGCGCAGCCTGGCACCAGGCGGTTAAAGTCGCCCGCGAATCGTCCTGAGTAAAGGGGGCAACAACCCGCCACTCCCCCTCAGGTAATGTCATCTCGACAGCGCAGGGGGTCGCATTGATCACCAGCAACCAACATTGCGACAGACGGACCTGTAAATACCGCTCTCCCTGTTCCCACTCCTGTGCACTGAGTGGTTGCCCATACACGTTCAACCACTGCACACTGCCATCTCCTTCCTGCCACCAGCGATCTCCTTGTAATGCGGGTATTTGCTGGCGCAGGCGGATCAATGCGGCGGTGTATGCTGTGAGGGAATCATCCGCCTTGGCCCAGTTGAGCCAGGTGGTTTCGTTATCTTGACAGTAAGCATTGTTGTTGCCTTGCTGGCTATGCCCATGCTCGTCACCGGCCAACAGCATCGGCGTTCCTTGGGACAGCAATAACGTGGCAAGAAGCGCACGCTGACTGGCCTTGCGGCGTTGCAAAACGGCATCGTCGGCAATCGGGCCTTCGACGCCGTGGTTACAGCTAAAGTTACGGTCAGTACCATCACGGTTTCCTTCGCCGTTAGACTGATTATGCTTCTGGTTGAAACTCACCACATCCTGCAAAGTAAATCCATCGTGGGCAGTCAACATGTTAATGCTGGTATGGGGCGCACGCCCACGTTGGTTAAATATCTCGCTGGAGGCAGCAAAACGATGGGCAAATTGACCAAGTGACAAATCGTTCTGCAGCCAGAAACGACGAATATCATCACGGAAATGATCATTCCACTCGGCAAAACGACCAGGAAATGCGCCGACCTGATATCCCCCAGGACCAATGTCCCAAGGTTCGGCAATCAGTTTACAGCGCCCAAGCGTATCGTCCGCGAGCATCGCTTGAAACAGCGGAGCATCGCGGTCAAATGCCGGTGTTCGGCCTAATACTGTGCCAAGATCGAAGCGGAAACCGTCGACATGGCACTCTTCTACCCAAAAACGCAGACAATCCATTACCCACGCAACGCCTGCTGGCTGATCTAACCGCAACGTATTACCGCAGCCGGTGGCGTTATCGTAATGACCCTCAGGCGTTAGCCAGTAGTAACTTGCGTTATCAATGCCACGAAACGACAACGTTGGTCCATCAGCATCCAGTTCTGCGCTATGGTTGAACACAACATCGAGAATCACTTCAATCCCCGCTTTGTGCAAAGCTTTTACCGCATCGCGGAATTCACGCAACGGCGTCATATCGGTAGCCAAACTGCTATAACGATTATCCGGCGCAAAAGGCGCCAGCACGTTGTATCCCCAATAATTGATTAGCCCCAGGCGCTGTAAACGCGGTTCAGTGGTGTGCTGTTGAACGGGCAATAGTTCCAGCGCCGTAATCCCCAACCGTTTGAAATAGGCAATCATCACTGGGTGGCCCAACGCAGCAAAACTACCGCGCAATGCCGCAGGGATCTCCGGGTGCAGCAACGTTAGGCCCCGAACATGAGCCTCGTAGATAACCGTCTTGCTCCAAGGCGTTGCTGGCGGGCGATCATCTTCCCAATCGTACCGTTCATCGATCACCACGCACTTTGGCATTAACATCGCACTATCATGAGGTTCCGGATGATCGTACCCCCCATGCAAATACAGATGGTCGGCTACCGGGCCTTCTACCGCACGCGCTGCCGGGTCAAGAAGCAGTTTATTGGCGTTAAAACGGTGCCCATGCTGGGGTTCGAACGGCCCATGCACCCGAAAACCATAACGTTGCCCCGGTTTTCCGCCTGGCAAATAACCATGCCAGATGTTCCCACTGCGAGCAGGTAGAGGTATGCGTGTTTCTCGATATTGTTCGTCGAACAGACAGAGTTCTACCTGTGTAGCATGCGCAGAAAACAGCGTGAAATTGACGCCACTACCGTCGTAGTAAGCCCCTAAAGGCGCAGCGATACCAGGCATCAACAGCGTCATTACACCCCCCGCAACAGGTAAACCGTTGCTAAAGGTGGCACCATTACGCTGATCGAGTGTTCACGCCCATGACTACCGATCGGTTCCGAGACTACCCGCCCTTGATTGCCAGCATTGCTACCGTGATAATGGAACGAATCGGTATTTAGAATTTCCTGATATTCACCTGGGCGGGAAATACCAATACGATAATCATGGCGAGGTACCGGGGTAAAATTGCTGATGGCAATCAACTCATTCCCCTGCGAGTCATAACGTGCAAAGGCAAGCACCGAGTTTTCATGGTCGTCCACCACCAGCCATTCAAAACCGCCGGGACGATAATCACACTCATACAATGGAGCATTGTGCTGATAGCAGTGGTTAAGATCGCGTACCAATCGTTGCACACCGTGATGCCAACTATCATCTCCTTCCAGCAAATGCCAATCCAGGCTGGTATCGAAATTCCATTCACGCCCTTGCGCAAACTCACAGCCCATAAACAGCAATTTTTTCCCCGGATGTGCCCACATGAAACCGTAATATGCCCGGAGGTTGGCAAATTTTTGCCAGGCGTCACCCGGCATTCGATCCAGAATCGAACATTTACCATGCACGACTTCATCATGTGAGATAGGCAACACGAAGTTTTCTGTATGGGCATAGAGCATGCCAAAGGTCATCAGATTGTGATGATATTTACGGTGTACTGGGTCGCATTTCATGTAGCTGAGCGTGTCATTCATCCAGCCGAGATCCCACTTATAATGGAATCCTAAACCATTAGCATCAGGCGGTAACGTAACGCCGGGATAATCGGTAGACTCCTCCGCCAGCGTCACTACACCAGGCCGCTCCTTACCCACCATCTGATTGGTATAGCGCAGGAAGGAAATCGCCTCCAAATTCTCCTTACCACCATAATAATTAGGCACCCACTCGCCATCTGCACGACTGTAGTCACGGTAGATCATCGACGCAACCGCATCGACTCGCAGACCATCGATACCAAAACGTTCAAGCCAGTAGAGCGCATTACCCGCCAAATAGTTGCGGACCTCATGACGACCGTAGTTGTAAATCAGTGTATTCCAGTCCTGGTGAAACCCTTCGCGCGGGTCGGCATATTCATACAACGCAGTCCCGTCAAAATTTGCCAAACCATGAGCATCACTGGGGAAATGCCCCGGAACCCAATCGAGGATCACATTGATCCCTGCTTCATGAGCAGCAGCAACAAAGGCTTTAAATTCTGCGGGTGTACCGAAACGGCGTGTAGGCGCATATAAGCCCAGAGGCTGATAACCCCAACTGCCATCGAACGGATGTTCATTGATTGGCAAAAGCTCAATATGAGTGAATCCCATCTCTTTAACATAAGGGATTAATTGCTCAGCAAGCTCTTGGTAACTTAGCCAGAAATTATTGTCAGTATGGCGACGCCAAGAGCCCAAATGCACTTCATAAATCGAGATTGGACGATCAAAATCATTGGCCCGTCTTCTCTCTGATGTGTTTTCCACCACCGCAGGCAGCGACGTGATTAATGATGCCGTTTCTGGTCGCATTTGCGCCTCAAAGGCGTAGGGATCGGCTTTTAATTGAAGATTACCGTAGCAATCAATGATCTCGTATTTATACAGTTGCCCAGCTTTTACCCCTGGTAAAAACAGCTCCCAGATGCCGTTCTCCCGGCGCAAACGCATAGGATGCCGTCGGCCATCCCAGAAGTTGAATTCACCAACAACAGATACCCTTTGGGCATTCGGTGCCCATACGGCAAAGCTGACGCCTTCAACACCATCCAGCACACAAGGATGTGCGCCTAGATGCTCATAAGGCCGTAGATGGGTTCCCTCCGCTAATAACCAGCTGTCAATATCTTGCAACAAAGTACCAAAACGATAAGGGTCTTCGAGGATTTGCTGATGATCGCTCCAACTCACTGTAAGTTGATAACGGAAGGGATTTTTACGACGGGGGACGATGGCACTAAAAAAACCGCGAGCATCTTCACAATTTAGCTGCACCAGGCGCTTACCCGTTTTGCTCTCTATCAGCCATACTGCTCCGGCATCTGGCAACAAAGCGCAGATCTGTAACCCACGTTCGGTAACATGCATGCCAAGCAATGAAAAAGGATCTGCATAGTGACCAGAGATTATCTGATTAATCACGTCACGTTCGGGAAGTACAGACATTATATTCTTCCTTTAGTTAAGAGCATGACTTTAAAAGGCTACACTGACAGCAAAGAAGCCATTGGGTCTATCATGCAATTGATTTGCTACCTAAAGCGTGATTTCGGTCGGTTATTAGCTAATCCATTACCGCCCCAAGCTATAGTTTCGCTCTTTATGGTTATTTTTCGGACAAGCCATCACCATTTACGGCGACTTTATTCAACAACCGGTTAAGCATAGCCAATGCCAGCGAAAAAATTGCCGCATAACGAAGGAAAATTCTTTATCGGAAAATCAGCAGAATTAACGACACATTGTGTTGTTATTTACCTGCAAAAGTAAGTATTTAAAGGCGAAACCTCCCCGCTCGTTCGACGCTTTCACACGCAACGCACCCAAGAACAGAAGAGTTTAAAACAAGACGTTCAAGGGCTGTAAGAACCCAGCCCTCAGGAAATTCAGTTTAAAGCTACAGTAGGATACGCAGCATGCGGCGTAGCGGTTCCGCTGCTCCCCAAAGTAACTGATCGCCAACGGTAAACGCAGAAAGATATTCTGGCCCCATATTCAACTTACGTAGACGGCCAACAGGCGTATTCAAGGTTCCGGTCACTGCAGCAGGCGTTAGCTCACGCATAGTCAGTTCGCGGTCATTGGGGATCACGCGTACCCAATCGTTGTGCGTTGCCAACATTTGTTCAATTTCTGGCAAAGAAACATCTTTCTTCAGCTTCAGAGTAAAAGCCTGACTATGACAGCGCAGCGCACCAACACGTACACACAAGCCATCTACCGGAATGGTCATTGATGTGTCGAGTATTTTGTTGGTTTCCGCTTGTCCTTTCCACTCTTCGCGGCTCTGACCATTATCCAACTGCTTATCAATCCAAGGAATAAGACTACCTGCCAAGGGAACGCCAAAGTTATCGGTCGGCAACTTACCGGAACGGGTTGCTTCAGTCACTTTACGCTCAATGTCCAAGATCGCCGAGGCTGGATCCTGAAGCTCTTTCGCCACGTCCGCATGCAGCATACCCATTTGGGTCAACAATTCACGCATGTGACGAGCCCCTCCTCCGGACGCAGCCTGATAAGTTGCCACAGATGCCCACTCCACCAGATCGTTGGTAAACAGGCCTCCTAAAGACATCAACATCAAGCTAACGGTACAATTACCACCAACAAAGGTCTTGATGCCCTTGTTCAATCCTTCCTTGATCACCATACTGTTTACAGGATCAAGAATAATGATTGCATCATCTTTCATACGTAAAGAAGAAGCTGCATCGATCCAATAGCCTTGCCAACCAGCTGCCCGCAGCTTTGGGTAGATTTCATTAGTGTAATCACCGCCTTGGCAGGTAATGATAATATCAAGTTCGCGTAGTGCCTCAACATCGTAGGCATTCTGCAGCGTGCCCTGCTGGCCACCGAAAGCCGGTGCAGCAGCGCCATGCTGTGAAGTGGAAAAGAATACTGGCCGAATGGCGTCAAAATCGCGTTCTTGCGACATGCGTTGCATGAGTACGGATCCGACCATTCCACGCCAACCAATGAAACCAACATTTTTCATATCTATAGTCCTGCCTTGGAGGATGACTATGCCCAAAACCTTAAGGCCTCAGTGTTACCATCGGCAGTCAAGACAAGAGACATAGCTAAATTATAAGTTGTGTGCGATATCTTCCCACCTTACAAAATGTCGGCGCAGGCGCAAAGTGAATTTATTCGATAGAGAAACGATTATCAGCAATCCTGCTTATACTCTATCGCTGTGGCTTACCTAAAAACTGCGATACAAAATCTATAGTATTAGCGTATTGGGCGTTATTTGACGTTGAGGTAAAAATGACAGAAATGATTTCAGCAACGATATTGCTGTTCTTAATCATGGACCCACTTGGTAACCTGCCGATTTTCATGTCGGTGCTTAAGCACTTGGAGCCACGTCGCCGTCGGATTGTATTGATCCGTGAATTATTAATTGCACTGTTGTTGATGCTTATTTTCCTGTTTGCTGGCGAACGCATTCTGGCATTTCTTAATCTCCGCACTGAAACAGTCTCAATATCCGGCGGAATTATCATGTTCCTCATCGCTATCAAAATGATATTCCCATCTAAAGAGGGCAATAGTACCGGACTTTCAGCTGGCGAAGAACCGTTCCTGGTGCCACTCGCTATCCCATTAGTGGCAGGGCCGTCAATTCTGGCGGCGTTGATGTTGCTTTCACATCAATATCCAAATCAACTTTTACACCTGGTGGGAGCATTGCTGATTGCTTGGGCATTGTCTGCCGCGATATTGTTATTATCGAACCTGTTTTTCCGTTTGCTGGGGAGCAAAGGCCTAAGCGCATTGGAAAGGTTAATGGGGTTAATTCTAGTTATGCTTTCCACCCAGATGTTCCTGGATGGCATCAGAGCCTATATGAAACTGTAACATGTTGAGCACAGCGGACCACTGTGCTCTTACCATGCGGGCTTAAATCACCATGGCCAATAACAAACAGCCAATCAGGCCACAGACAGAGATGATAGTTTCCAATACCGACCAGGATTTGATGGTTTCCATAATAGTCAGGTTGAAATACTCTTTGAACAACCAAAAACCGGGATCGTTAACGTGAGAGAAAATCACGCTCCCCGACCCAACAGCAATAACCATCAGCTCCGGGCTGACGCCGGTCGTTGCAATCAATGGAGCAACAATCCCACCGGCGGTGATTGCAGCAACAGTTGCTGACCCCAAAGCGATGCGCAATATCGCAGCTATTGACCAGGCCATCAGGATAGGTGAAACATTGCTGCCATGCATCATACTGGCAATATAGTGCTCAACGCCGCTGTCCACCAATACCTGCTTGAACGCCCCGCCACCACCAATGATCAACAGCATCATTGCAATGATTTTGATAGATTCATTGATGGTACCCATCACTTCCTCCATGCTACGCCCCCGGTTTAGGCCAAAGGTAAAAATGGCAATCAGCACCGCAATCAACGTAGCCATAATCGGATCGCCAAAGAACTCGGCATAAGGCAGTAATACATGACCCTTCGGCAATACCATTTCCGCAACCGCACGCAATGCCATCAGGATCACCGGTACTAGAGAGGTCGCAACGCTGACGCCGAAACCGGGCATTTCTTCTTCAGTAAAGATTTTAGGATTGTACAGCCCAACAGGGATGGGTTTATCTATTCCCTTGAGGAAACGGGCATACACCGGGCCTGCCAGAATCACAGTGGGGATCGCTAACAACGTACCGTAAAGAAGGGTTTTCCCCATATCTGCATGAAAAATTGTTGCAATAGCCGTTGGACCAGGGTGCGGCGGCAAGAAACCGTGGGTTACGGACAACGCTGCTGCCATGGGCACACCAACATACAACAACGGGATACGCGCAGATGCAGCAATCGTGAAAACCAATGGCAGCAATAGTACAAAACCCACTTCATAAAAGAGAGCGAAACCAACGGTAAAACCGGTCAGTACAACCGCCCATTGAATATGCTGTTTACCAAATTTATCGATCAGGGTAGTCGCAATACGCTGCGCGCCACCACAATCTGCAAGAAGCTTACCGAGCATGGCACCAAAGCCCATAATCAGTGCTAAACCGCCCAATGTGCCGCCAACACCGGCCTTGATAGAGCCGATGACTTTATCCACCGGCATGCCCTGCATAATACCAACCGCCAGCGCAACCAAAATAAGCGCGATAAAGCCGTTCAGTTTAAAGCGGATCATCATCAGCAGCAGCATGGCTACGCCAACGGCAACAATCACTAATGGCATAATTTTCTCCAACTTTTTATGACTTACCCTCTTTGCAAAACAGCAAAGAAATGAGGATATTTTGTTTTAGTTGTACGGCCCTATCCTGGTGCTCTAAGAAAGTGGTTGGGTACAGTGATGTACTTAATTGCCCGTCGCACTAGCGTGCAATTAAGGGACACAACCTAATGGGGTGAGTACCGCAACGCGGCGACGTAAGAGACATGGGTATTACCCTTTATCTATCCTTTGTGATGACAATCACACCTCCATTTGTTACCGGTATCATGATACCGGTAACATGATAAAATTCGAAACCACAGACCCAGGTAAAATTCGTATTCTGAGATAAAGATCAAACTTATGACGGGCAAAAGCATCATCCTGATGGGCGTTTCCGGCAGCGGAAAATCCACTATTGGCGCAACGATAGCAAAAGAAATACAGGCAAAGTTCATCGATGGCGATGACTTACATCCACGAGCCAACATCCAAAAGATGGCCAGTGGGCAACCGCTGAATGACAACGATCGTGTGCCCTGGCTGCAACGCCTCAACGATGCGGCATACAGCCTGAATCACAAAAGTGAAACTGGCATCATTGTCTGTTCAGCACTGAAACGTCGTTACCGAGATTTGTTACGCCAAGGCAACGAAAATATGGTCTTTATCTATCTTAAGGGCAGTTTCGATGTCATTCTGCAACGTTTGCAAGCTCGCGCGGGGCATTTTATGCCGACAGAATTGCTGAAAAGCCAGTTTGAAGCCTTGGAAGAACCTGGGGCCGATGAGAAAGATGTAATTTGGATTGATATTGACGCAGACATCGAAGGTGTGGTCAGCCGTTGCATCGCAGCACTAGGCTGTGTCTAATAGTGCTATAGGTGGGAGTGATGCAGGTTAGTTGAGCGCGGGGATGCGCGATACAAGCCCGCAGGGAGGGGTTCACGGCGTGTCGGCGTTCCGCATTATTCCTACCTACCTGAAGCTTACAGTGAAGCGGTATTAAGCGCGGTTATTTAGGGTCTTAAACTGGTAACATAGGAACTCTGCAAAGGATCAGATACTTCCGCCGGGCATCACGGTGAAACCGACATCTACCATTCGTGGAACAACAGATTCTCCTTTCAGGCGCGCAAGTAAACGCTCAGCGGCGATCTGCCCCATGTACTCACGCGGTGTCAGTACACTTGCCAACTTCGGCACCATCACCTGACCAATATCGTGACCGTGAAAACCGGCGATGGCTATGTCCCCTGGGATCGACAATCCTTGACGCTGGCACTCAAACACTGCGCCAATCGCCAGATCATCGTTGGTGCAAAAAATACTGTCGACCTGGGGATATTCCCGTTGCACTTCGCGTAATAATTCACTCCCGGCAGAATAAGAAGAGGAACGTGCGGTCATGATACTGTACGCCTCTAGGCCAGATTCATGCATTGCCTGTTCGTAGCCTTGCTGTTTAATAATGGTTCGCTCATCCTGACGAGCACCGAAATAGACTACATAGCGATGACCACGAGCGATAATTTGTTGAGTCATCTGACGTGCTGCTTCAAAGTTATTGAAACCTACAGCCAGATCGATGCAAGGCGAGACGCAGTCCATCAACTCGACCACTGGGATACCCGCCACTTCTATCATCTTCAACGTTCGCGGCGTGTGATGGCGCTCTGAAAGTATCAAACCATCTATGTTGTAAGAAAGCAGGGAGGCCAGGCGCTCTTCTTCACGCTCTGGTAAATAGCCGTAGTGCGCTAACATGGTTTGATAGTTATGTGCGTCGGTTACTTTCTCAATACCGCGCAAGACTTCGGCAAAAACCTGGTTAGTTAACGAAGGTAGTAATACACCAATCGCACGACTCGTGGCATTAGAAAGAATATCTGGTGCACGATTGGGAATGTAGCCAAGGTCGTCTAGCGCTATCGCTATTTTTTGCTGCAGAGCAGCAGAAACCTGGTTGGGGTTCCGCAAATAACGGCTCACCGTCATCTTGGTGATGCCTACCTGATCTGCCACATCTTGAAGCACTGGCCTTTTTTTCTTCATTATCAATGCACTGGCTAAGCGTGAGTGTTACCATTTTAGCAAAGAATGCGGGCTAACAGGTATGATTAAGCAAGAGGCTCAGAATACTGAGCCTCTAAGAGAAGTGTTGCAATCACACCGGTGGCAGATCAAATAGTAAAATGTCGCTGTTTTCATCAGTATAAATTGATAGTGCGGTTTCATCCCACACTGCAAACGCGTCGCTGGCGCCGGCTTTTTGACCATTGATCGACACGCTGCCACGAACCACCTGGATCCAAACGCGACGATCTGCCTGAATGGGGTACACTGACTGCTCATCTTTTTTAAGCGTCCAGCGCGATAATGTCATGTCTTGGAACACTTTTAACGAGCCTTCACGCGCATCAGGTGACAATACCAGTTGGCAGCCTTGCGGTGCGTCAAAAATACGCTGCTCATAACGAGGTTCCAACCCAACCTGGTTTGGGATAATCCAGATCTGGTAAAGATGCAATGGATGGTCACTACTGGCATTGTACTCGGAATGACGCACTCCAGTGCCAGCACTCATTATCTGAAACTCACCTGCATGAACCTGTTCTTTGTTGCCCATGCTATCCTCATGTTCCACCGTACCACTCAGTACGTAGGTAAGGATTTCCATGTCTTTATGGGGATGAGTCCCGAATCCCTGGCTTGGTTCAATGACATCCTCGTTGATCACCCGCAGTGCTGAAAATCCCATGAAGTCTGGATCATAATAGTTAGCAAATGAAAAAGTGTGCCAACTATCTAGCCAACCATGGTTGGCATGGCCCCGATCTTCGGCTTTACGTAAATAAATCATGTTCAACTCTCCTCAACGTTTTCTATAGTCTAGCCTTGGGCGAAGAATATGAAAGCGCAAAAATCTCACCTCTTTATCCAAAAAATTAGACTAATTCTTCAAGCAATTTTCAGTGAATTGGTTGGTTTGAGTTACTGCAGAATTTTGGTTAAAAAAAAAGCCAGCACCCGAGCTGGCCTAAGTAAACACTGGAAGCAATGTGAGCAATGTCGTGCTTTCAGTATCCAGTAATAAGGGTTATTACTCTCTCTGAATGCGAGATAATAATAACAATTATCATTCGCGTTTGTAAAGCGTTTTTAAAAAACATTTGGATAAATATTGATTACTTACGCCGAGTAAATAACTTCCTTAGTTCCCCATCAAGTCGGTACCAAGCAAAGGAATAAACGGGATTATGGGACGCTATGTGAAACGCAAAGATGTTAAAGTCTTACATCAGTGATCTACCGTTTGTAGTGCTGTTACTATCGCCAACATAAAAAAACCGCAATCCTCCATAAGATTACGGTCTTTCACACAGCTGTAAGATCGTTCAACCGATCATTTTCAGCTTAACCGATCGGCATTACGGTCATACAAATGCCCTTGTTAGATACACAACAACACCAGTAAAAAAGATTCAGATCCCAGCGGTTTCGCGAATATAACGACGCGCTTTTACGGCATATTCGAAAGGATTGGCAATCGCCGGATCCTGCTCCGCCTCTACAACCATCCACCCTTTGTATCCACGATCATCCAGCAGTTTAAACACAGGCCTGAAATCGATTACTCCATCACCCGGTACAGTAAAAGTTCCCTTTTTCACACCATCAAGAAAACTTAATCTGCGCGTTTTAACCTCGGTAACCACATCATCACGCACATCTTTCAAATGCACATGATTAATTCGATGCAGGTACTTTTCCAAAATCGCCAACATCGCCTGTTGACTTCCCTCAGAGTAATAGGCATGCCCGGTATCGAACAACAGGTAAACATTATCACCTACCGCCCCCATAAAACGGTCTATTTCTTGCGTAGTCTGTATACCTGTTCCCATATGGTGGTGCAGACAGACTTGCATTCCCTTACCTGCGGCAATCTTTGCCAGCTCGTTATATCCCTCAGCAACGCGTTGCCACTCGCCATCGCTGAAATAGGGTTTATCTTCAAATACCGCCTTCGTAGTACCTTGAATACTCTTACTCTGCTCAGAACAACCAATGACTTTCGCACCCATTGTATGCAGAAAATTCATATGGTTTACAAACTCATCGATAGTCTTTTCTTTATGACCCTCGGCAAAAAAAGTACTAAACCAAGCATTACAGATTTGGATACCACGGATTTCCAACATCGGTTTCAATACGTTAGGATCGCGTGGGTACTTACTACCCACCTCACTGCCCGTGAACCCTGCAAGTGCCATTTCACTGACACATTGCTGAAACGTGTTCTCTTTCCCTAATTCAGGCATATCGTCATTCGTCCAGCCAATAGGGGCAATAGCCAGCTTTACGTTATCTTTATTCATCTTCAGCCTCAGTAATTTAGGCACTTGTCGGCCTAGTTACCATAAAAACCCGGGCGGGCAGGTAACGTAACCGGTACAACCTCACCGCTGAGTTGTGCCGCAATACAAGCATCGGCAGTTACCGCTGCTGCATAACCATCCCAGGCAGATGGGCCCGTTAACTTGCCAGCTTGCACATCATTAATAAAACCTTGTAACTCAACGTCATAGGCATCAATAAAGCGATCTTTCCAGTCAGTAAGGATTTCAGTAGACAGTTTGGCACCGCTACGCATCTGCACTGAAGAAGGCTCAGGCAATTTGGCAATGCCGGTTTCACCCACGACCTCACATTGAATGTCGTAACCGTATTGGCAGTTAACAAAAATTTCGACATCAATACGGGTACCTTTTACCGTTTCCATCAATACAATTTGCGGATCTTTAAGATGTGGGAAGGCTTTGGTACTTTTGCGTGGAAACACAACCTGCACAGAGACGTAATCATCGTCCAATAACCAGCGCAGTACGTCGATTTCGTGGATAAGCGTATCGGTAATCGCCATATCCGTGGTGTAGGCTTCCCCCACCCTAGGGTTACGATGAGCACAATGCAACATCAGCGGTTCGCCGATCTGTCCACTGGTTAATACCTGTTTCAAGGCGCGGTAACCTTGATCATAGGGACGCATAAAACCTACCTGAACCAAACGTTTACCGTACTTGGCCTCTGCCTCCACAATGTTTTTGCAACCTTGCGCAGTAACCGCCAGCGGTTTCTCACAAAATACCGGTTTGCCAGCAGCAATAGCGGCCAATACAAACTCCTCATGGCTTGGCCCCCAAGATGTCACCAACAACGCCTGCACGTCTGCAGAATTGATCAAATCATGGCCATTATCATAAACCCTGGCATCCAGATTTAGCTCACTGACTACACCAGCTGCGCTATCCCGATTGATGTCATTCACTGCCACTATGCGGCTCCCTTGCAGAACTTTACTGCAACGGCGAATATGATCCCTACCGATGGCTCCTGTACCAATAACCCCTATGTTCAATGTCATTTTCGTTATCCTCGTGGGCATGTGCTTGGCAGACTCAAGGTCTGGAAATAGGTATAGTTACGCCTTACCGTTTTTTAAACATCGGCACTATTTCGTTCGCTTTTTCCGGCTATAACTTGAAATTCCTAGGGTAGATCGTTATCAGTAGTCGCGAGCTTTATCGATGTTCTCTTGCAACTTGCGGGCAACGGCGACAATTTTTTCGCTTTTGGCTACCTGAGCCCCCCCTACACGCCACCAACTGAGATACTTGTGGACCATGGTTTTTGGCAATACTTTGATATCCAGTAAGGTAGAAACACGTTGCTTACGAGCATCCATGAGAGCATCTATCAGCTGTTCCTCAGTAGTAATGCTGTAGGTTTTGCAACCGTATGCAGCGGCTAACATAGCGAAGTTTACCGGGACAAAATTGCCATCAAGTTTCCCACCTTGCTGGTCGCGGAAACGGAACTCAGTGGTGTAACTCTCCATACCGTGTTCCATTTGTAAGTTGTTAATGCAGCCGTTAGTCATATTGTCAAAAAGCAACACATTGATTTTACAACCTTCCTGGATCGAGGTGACCAGCTCAGAGTGCAGCATCATGAATGCACCATCGCCTACCATGGCGTAAACTTCACGCTGTGGTTCTGCCAGTTTGACGCCTAAGGCCGCATTAACTTCATAACCCATACAAGAGTAGCCGTACTCAACGTGATAGCCGTGTTCCCCATGGTTTTGCCAGACGCGCTGCAAATCCCCAGGCAGGCTGCCTGCGGCAGCAACGATGATACTGTCCTGTGGCAAATTCTGATTTAGCAATCCCAGAACACGGCTTTGGGTCAATACAGAACCCGTTTTTTCAATGAACTCGCCAAAAACGCGTTCACGATCAAGAGAATCGTCAATTTCTGGCACAAAGCCGGCTCCGGTATAGACAGCCTGATAGACACGTGCCGTTTCTTTTTGCTGGTCATCAAGAACTTCACGAATGGCATTTTGCCAACCAGAACGATAATCAGCTTTTATCAGTAGAGAATGGAGAGAAACCAGTGCAACACGGGCGTCTGCCAACACCTGAACGCCGTCTAGTTTGCCCGCATCAAATGCACTGACATTAATGTTGAGGAAAGCGACTTCAGGGTTCTGGAAAAGCCATTTTGACGAGGTAGTAAAATCGGTATAGCGCGTGCCGACACCAATTACTAAATCGGCCTGTTTTGCCAACGTATTTGCCGCTAGACAGCCAGTTTCACCGATCCCACCAACGTTGTAAGGATGGCCAGAAGACACTGTTCCTTTACCCGCTTGGGTTTCAGCAAACGGAATATGAAACTGCTCAGCAAACTGTTGCAAGACTTGCCCTGCCTGTGAATATTTCACACCGCCGCCGCAGACTAAAAGTGGTTTACGCTTGCTCGCTAACAGCGCCAATGCATCCGCCAACATACCTTCGCTTGCCGGGCGACGTTCAAGACGGTGCAGCCGTTTCTGGAAGAAATAATCTGGGTAATCATAAGCTTCCCCCTGTACGTCTTGCGGAAGACATAGCGTTACAGCGCCGGTCTCCGCAGGTTCGGTCAGAACACGCATAGCGTTGATACAGGCACTCATCAGCTGTTCTGGACGTACAATACGGTCCCAGTATTTGCTGACGGCTCGGAAAGCATCATTGGTACTGATACTCAGATCATAGGATTGCTCAATCTGCTGCAATACGGGATCGGGCTGACGAGAGGCATATACATCACCTGGCAACAACAACAACGGGATCCGGTTTGCTGTGGCGGTCGCTGCAGCAGTAATCATATTAGCCGCACCGGGGCCAACAGAGGACGTACAGGCGTAAATCTGTTGACGCAGCTTCTGCTTGGCAAACCCAGTGGCTGCATGTGCCATACCCTGTTCATTACGTCCCTGATGCACCACCAGAGCACCACAATCCTGTTCCAATGCTTGTCCAAGGCCGAGTACGTTGCCATGACCAAAAATAGCAAAAATACCTTTTACGAATTTGGTTTCCACACCATCCACCAGTAAATACTGGTTGTCGAGAAATCTGACGAGTGCCTGTGCCATGGTTAACTTGATCTTACCCATTTACTCATCCTTTCGATTAGCGTTATCCCCTTTGCCATCATTGTGGCTTAGAAGCTAGTAGGCATATCTGGTGGCTTTTGATAGACAAAAGCGATTGTTCTCTTTTATTCGGATTTAAGTCGTGCTCATTTTACAAAAATTTTGAAATACAAATCGATTATAAACAAATATATTTTCCATTAAATATCAATACAGAAAAAATATTTCATTTTGAGATAAAGATCGCATTATAACTTACGAATGACATATTTTTTATCCTTTCAATTCATATCATTAAACATAAAAACAATTACATATCATTCAGTTAAATGAACTTACACATCGATACAAGCTGCTGATATCACTACGATACCAACATTTTCTCTTCGGGTTTAAGTCAAACACTTTCGCACTAACATTAGCCTGTCTCTAAGCCCCTTTTATTTTGTAAAAGTAAAAAATAAAATTCACCATTTTTTTGGGGTGTAAATTTCATTCAATCTTGAAATTGAAATTTTTATTCCCCATACTTCCCCTATGCTTCCTGCTTACTTCCTCTACCGGGTCGCAATCGAGTTTTGCTTAATGACAGAAGGAAACGAGTATGGCTACACAACAAAAGCAGCTTGATGTTATTTGCCTCGGGCGGATCGCTGTTGATTTCTATGCTCAACAAATCGGCGCACGCCTGGAAGATGCCAGCACATTCGCCAAATATCTTGGCGGCTCCTCGGGCAACGTGGCTTATGGCACAGCAATTCAAGGGCTAAAATCCGGCATGTTGGCTCGCGTTGGAGATGAGCACATGGGCCGTTTCTTGCGTGAAGAACTCCAGCGCGTTGGGGTAGATACACAAAACCTGATCACTGACAAACAGCGTCTGACAGGCTTGGTGATCCTAGGTATCAAGGATCGGGATACTTTTCCGCTCATTTTCTACCGTGAGAACTGTGCCGACATGGCACTAACACCCGATGATATTGATGAAAACTACATCGCTTCATCGCGGGCTTTGGCCATCACTGGTACACATCTTTCCCACCCTAATACCCGTGCAGCGGTCCTTAAAGCACTGGAGTATGCACACAGGCACGGGCTGCGTACCGCGCTGGATATTGATTATCGGCCGGTACTGTGGGGGTTGACATCATTGGGTGATGGTGAAACCCGTTTTGTCGAATCAGAGAAAGTGACACGCGAGTTGCAGGAAGTGTTACACCATTTCGATCTGATTGTCGGAACAGAGGAAGAGTTTCATATCGCTGGTGGTAGTACAGACACGCTTACAGCCCTTAAAAATGTTCGCAAGGTTACTCAGGCAACATTGGTGTGTAAACGTGGGGCACAAGGGTGCTCGGTATTTGAAGATGACATCCCCAATAATTGGCAACAGGTCAAACTGCATTCAGGTGTTCGGGTTGAAGTGTTAAACGTATTGGGGGCTGGCGATGCTTTTATGTCTGGTCTATTGCGTGGCTACCTCAATAATGAGGGCTGGGAGCAGGCCTGTCGTTATGCTAATGCCTGCGGAGCACTAGTTGTATCACGCCATGGTTGTGCTCCCGCCATGCCAACCAAATTCGAGCTGGACGATTATCTGCAACGCGAGCAGGATGTAAAACGCCCGGATCGCGATATACGCCTGAATCACCTACATCGCGTGACTACACGTAAACAACAGTGGCCTGAACTGTGCGTTTTTGCCTTTGATCACCGTAAACAATTGGCGGACATGGCACGCGAAGCTGGGGTTGATGACGGGCGTATTCCTCAACTAAAAACTTTGCTATTAGCGGCAGCTCAAGCCGCAGCTAACGAGGCAGGATTAAAAGGTAACAGTGGTATTCTTGCCGATACCACTTATGGCCAAGAAGCGTTAAATGCCATTACCGGCAAAGGGTGGTGGATTGGTCGTCCCGTCGAATTGCCAAGCTCGCGTCCATTAAGGTTAGAACACGGTAATATTGGTTCACAGTTAATCGACTGGCCGCTTGAGCACGTGGTGAAATGCTTGGTTTTCTACCACCCACTTGATGCCAAGGAATTGCGCCGTGAACAGGATGAACAAATCGTTGATATCTACCGTGGCTGTTGCAAATCTGGCCACGAGCTGCTGCTAGAAGTTATTTTGCCGGATAGTATCCCTGATAAAGATGAATCATACTACCTGGAAACACTAGAACATTTCTACCAGCTAGGCATACAACCCGACTGGTGGAAATTACCACCTCTGAGCGCAGCTACTTGGCAGAAAGTGGGAAAGCTCATTGAAACCCACGATCCATTCTGCCGAGGAGTGCTAATTCTTGGCTTGGATTCCTTAGAGGAAACCCTCCAGGCTGGTTTCGCTGCAGCTGCCGATACTTTTTGGGTCAAAGGATTCGCTGTTGGCCGTACCATTTTTGGTACCTCTTCACGCCTTTGGTTACAAGGAGAGATAAGCGACGCCGAGTTAATCGAACAAGTGAAGCAGAAATACCTCAGGCTGATCGGTTTCTGGCGGCTGTATCGCCCACTGTCGAACAGCAGAATAAGCTCCCCTGCATTTTAACTCCCCCCTTAAAGTAGATTTTTCTGCTTTAAGGGTTTTTTTGCCCATTTTCTGTGAAGTAATGCAGCTTGCAATAAAATAAATCGCTTTCTGAGGAAATGAAATTTCTACTCCGTCTGTTAGAATGACCGAATAATGATTCAGGTGTATATACTCGACATAATTTAAATTGCATGTACTTTGGCAGAGTTACTTCGACACTTCGCGTAGAGCTTGACGCCTTTTTGCAATTCAACTTATCGGGATTATAAACAGATTCACCCTAGCCAATACTGCGAGCCAAATGGATGAATAACCCAACTCAACTTTCACTTTTACAAGACGAGATCCGTCGCCGCTATGAAACGCTGAGCAAGCGTTTGAAACAAGTAGCACGCTATATTCTTGATAACAGTAACAGCATTGCTTTCGATACCGTTGCTTCCATCGCCGCACATGCCAGTGTCCCACCTTCTACTCTGATCCGTTTCGCGAATGCTTTTGGATTCAGCGGGTTCAACGAAATGAAACAGGTCTTCCGCCAGCATTTGATGGAAGAAACAGTAAACTATACGGAGCGCGCCCGTCTATTCCGCCAAACCTCTTCAGACGATAGCGTTGCACCGGAGAAACCTGCAGAGATCCTAAACGTATTCACCATGGTCAATGCGCAGGCATTGCAACAGTTACCCATGCAAATCAGTGCCGAACAGTTAGATAAGGCAGTAGAACTTTTGAACAATGCGGAAAATATCTATGTGATCGGACTGCGTCGCTCGTTTAGCGTCGCCTCTTACCTCACTTATGCTTTACGTCATTTAGAAAGACGTGCATTTCTTATCGATGGCCTAGGTGGCATGTTTACCGAGCAGCTTAGTATGGTAAAACCCAAAGATGTGGTGATCGCTATCAGTTACTCCCCTTATGCCAAAGAAGCGCTAGAGCTGGTGGAGTTAGGTGCTAAGCAGGGAGCACAGCAAATCGCTATCACTGATAGTCAGGTCAGCCCACTAGTTGCATTCAGTGATGTTTGCTTTGTCGTGCGTGAAGCACAGGTCGATGGATTCCGCTCTCAGGTTGCCTCAATGTGCCTGGCACAAACGCTGGCCGTATCTTTAGCACTGAATAATGCCAAGGAACTGTAATGTAAAGCCCCCCTTTATTCGTTGTAAGTGGCGCAACAATCGTTCAGACCTCGATTTACACAGCACTTGTGCTACCTACAAGTAAGTAGGGGCTGCTTCCCTATAGTTTGAAGGGCAAAGAGTAGACTATCTCTTAAGCTGCGACTTGAAACAGAAAAAGGCGCAGTACTCCGCACCTTAGCCTCTTAACGTTACACACCAACTCATCTGTAACTTTCACTGTTGATCCAAGCGTGCTCTTTCTCCCAAGTGAATTTCCAAAGACGCACTGGACCCGCCATAACGTTCAGATAGTAGTTATCGTAACCGGCAAGCGTTGCTACCGGATGGTAGCCCCTAGGTACTTTCACTACATCTCGATTATATACCGACATACATTCATCCAGCGAGCGATCGTCGGTATATACACGTTGCAAACAGAATCCTTGCTCGGGATGAAGGCGATGGTAATAGGTTTCCTCTAGGTAAGTTTCGTCTGGCGAATGCTCTTGGTCATGCTTATGGCTCGGATAAGAGCTGGTATTCCCTTCATCAGTATAAACTTCCACCACCAGCAAACTGTCAGCAGGTTGGCTATCCGGCAGAATATTATGAACCAACCGTTGGTTACGGCCCTTACCACGTCGTTCTACACCTACGTCCGCAGGGCTAATCAAGCGCGAAGACAAGTTTCCTTTACTTGGAGCACTACACACAGCCAACTCCAAGTCACTTTCTGCCCTAACTTCGACATGTTCATGGTGCGGAACATATACTCCGTAAGGAGGTATACGTTCAAACGGACTCATACGTTTGCCAATATGCGGGTAATCAGCATGCCTCGTTGCCACAGAAGCAATGCCTGCCACTAAAACCAAGCATAGCTCTCTATCTCTACTCTCCAATTTTAGCATCTGCCCCGTCTGCATACGGTAGACTTCAAAACCAACAAAACGCCAATTGGCATTTTCTGGAGTAACACACTGAATGCGACCATTAGCATCTGGTTGCTGACATTTAGCCAGTAGTGAAGACATGACACTTCTCCTTATATCCTGTGTTTAATCACTCTTACCGCCTATAGACGGCATTATTGAAGTCACACAGGTTTAGATATCAGCAAAAAAGCCATTATTTTTGTTAAATAACGGCCCAGCGTACTTTGCAGGAATTAACCCAACGTTGGCATACTGTATTCAGATACCGTTTGCTGACCAGCCGGCCACCGTGCTGTAACCGTCTTCATTCTGGTGTAAAAACGCACACCGTCTGTACCGTGTACATTAAGCGCACCGAATACTGAACGTTTCCAACCACCAAAGCTGTGGAAAGCCATAGGCACCGGTACGGGTACGTTAACTCCCGCCATCCCAGCCTGAACTTCATGTACAAACTGGCGTGCACAATGACCATTACTGGTAAAAATAGCGCTACCGTTGCCAAATTCGTGACTATTAACCGTATCAATGGCGGTTTGGTAATCAGAGACTCGCAAGATACCTAACACCGGCCCGAAGATCTCTTCGCGATAGATACGCATGTCAGGTTTTACATTGTCGAATAAAGTTCCACCAACATAGAAGCCATTAGGGTAACCAGGCACTTGGTAACGACGGCCATCGACCACTAATTTCGCGCCTTCTGCTACACCGATATCAATATAATCCAACACCTTTTTCTGATGGGCAGATGAGACCAATGGCCCCATTTCATTTTCCTCCCCACCTTGCTTAATACCTGGCCCTACACGCAATTGGGTAATAAGAGGTTTGAGTTTAGCGATTAGTTTATCTGCGGTGTCATCACCAACCACTACGGCGACAGGTAACGCCATACAGCGTTCACCAGCAGACCCAAACGCTCCCCCCATCAACGCATTGACAGTAGCATCCAGATCCGCATCCGGCATCACTATTGCCTGATTTTTTGCAGCACCGAAAGCTTGTACACGTTTGCCATGCGCACTAGCAGTAGTATAAATATGTTCAGCAACGACAGAAGAACCAACAAAACTCACTGCTTGGATACGTGGGTCGGTACACAACTGTGAGGCTTCCCCATTGCCGCAATGAACCACGTTGAACACTCCATCAGGCAAGCCAGCTTCTTTCAACAACTCGGCCAAACGTACTGAAGCAGAAGGGACTAGCGCGGGTGGTTTCAAAACGAAGGTGTTACCACAGGCCAGTGCAATCGGAAACATCCACATCGGCACCATTGCTGGAAAATTGAATGGCGTGATCCCCGCCACCACACCCAATGGCTGCATTAATGAAAAACTGTCGACGCCGGTGCCCACATCAGGTGAGTATTCCCCTTTGATGAGATGTGGGATCCCACAGGCAAATTCCACGACTTCCATTCCCCGCGTCAACTCCCCGAGCGCATCGGAATAAACTTTGCCATGCTCACTGACGATAAGTTGCGCCAATTCTTCACGATGCTTTTCCAGCAACGCTTTAAAATTGAACATAATACGTGCTCGACGTAACGGTGTGGTTCGTGCCCAATCGGTAAACGCCCGATGGGCGACATCGATGGTCTGTTTTACCTCGGCGGCGGTACTCTGTGTCACACGGCGTTCAACCTGGCCGGTTGCAGGATTATGCACGTCAACAGTCTGATTACTGCTGCTCAGGCAAACCTGCCCACCAATAAAGTTACCCACGGTTTTCATGTCTCACCCTCTTTTATGTCCGCTATCGTCCACAGTCCATTGCGCTGCTACACACTGTGGCATTCATTGATCCACCTACGGGATAGGATTCACAAGCAGGCTAAATCCTGACCATATGAAACAAACTCTATTCCATTGAAAAAAAAGTTTCAAATGAAATATTTTAGAAAATTATTTTTATCAAAGTGGATAGCAAATTTACCAAACTGAATATATGCATCAGCAATGGTAATCGATCAGGCACATAGCTTAGTTTTAGTCATATTTTTCAGATATTTTATGACCTTCACATAGAAATCACCTCTATTCAGAGAGAAGTTTTTTACCTGTATTAGCAACCGGAGAAGTGACTAACAATCATATTAGTGCCAATTTTTTGAACTAGATCCAAAAATCAATATTTCATTATTCACTAAATATGAAATAAATGTTTTTGTTAAACAAAGGACAACCTGAATCATTCCACCTTGATTACAGACACGCTTTATATTTCTGTCCCCTGCACCTCTACAGATCACTTCGTGGGCAGAAATCAGGATAAAAATCGGAGCAACGTATGTCACATCAGCGTAAACACAATACTGGGTATATTCTGCGAATCTGTGGGATCGCAGCACTCGGTGGCATTTTGTTTGGTTATGATACCGCCGTGATTTCAGGGGCAATAGAAGCCCTGAAAACCTACTTCAACCTCAGCCCATTGGAAACCGGCTGGGCAGTCTCCAACGTTGTAGTTGGCTGTGTAGTTGGGGCCTTCATCGCCGGACCACTTGCCGGACATTTTGGCCGTAAAAAAGCCCTGATGCTGGCAGCATTGCTATTTACTATTTCTGCCATTGGCTCCTCTTTGGCCCCTACATTCACTTGGTTTGTCATTTATCGCATTATCGGTGGTCTGGCGGTGGGAATAGCGGCCACTGTTTCCCCCATGTACATGTCGGAGGTTTCGCCAAAAGATATGCGTGGCCGAGCTCTCAGCATGCAGCAATTCGCTATTGTGTTTGGCCAAATACTGATTTTTTATGTCAACTTCAAGATTGCCAGTATCGCCAGCGAAACATGGTTAATTGAGATGGGGTGGCGCTGGATGTTCGCCTCGGGCGTTATTCCCTGCATATTGTTCTGTATTCTAGTCTTCATCATTCCTGAATCACCGCGCTGGAATGTGATGGTGGGGCGTGATGATCAAGCTCTGGCGATGTTGACCCGAGTTTCTAATGCGCAGCATGCACAAAGCGTACTACGGGAAATCAAGGACTCCGTCCGCCAAGATCAGAAAGACCATAAACAGAAACTAAACTACAGCGATGTGCGTGTCCGTTTCATTCTGTTTGTCGGCTGTATGATCGCTATGCTGCAACAGGTTACTGGGGTTAACGTGATGATGTATTACGCACCCGTTGTGCTGAAAACCGTCACTGAAAATGCACAGGAAGCGTTATTCCAAACTATCTGGATCGGCGTTTTGCAGCTTGTCGGTTCAGTGATTGGTGCCATGCTGATGGATCGTATGGGACGCATTCCACTGATGCGCTGGGGAACACTTGGAAGCATTGCTGGCTTGTTGATCACCTCTTATGCACTTTATACCCAGGCTACTGGATATTTTGCACTGTTTGGCATGTTGTTCTTTATGGTGTTTTACGCTTTGTCATGGGGCGTGGGAGCTTGGGTGCTGGTTTCCGAGATCTTCCCTAATCGAATGCGTTCACAGGGAATGAGCATTGCTGTCGGTTGCATGTGGTTGGCTAACTTTGTCGTGTCACAGAGCTTCCCGATGATCAATGACCAGCCTTATCTGTTCTCGACCTTCCACGGTGCTTTTCCTATGTGGATCTTTGCTATCTGTTGTCTATTCAGCTATTGGTTTATCGGCCGCTTTATCCCTGAAACAAAAGGGATATCTCTGGAGAAAATGGAGGACGTAGTAATGGCGAAACGCTATCGCCAGCCATTATCAGATGTGAAGACCGCATCAATAGAACACGGCAAGCCTTGAAACATACACTATGGATTTCAAGTTGCAGCTAAGTAAACACACTGCAATTTGAAGAATAAAACAACCCACCACCAATAACTCCAGGAATAACGCATCATGGTCATTGGTTCAGAACGCTTTTGTGTTAACCGAAAGATCGCACCTAATCTCACGTTAGAGAACTTCTTCCGCTTGGTAGCTCGTTGTGGGTTAAGTAAAGTTGAGCTGCGTAACGATATGCAGGGCGGCAAAGTGACGGATAATCTGAGTGACACACAGTTGAATAGGTTAGCAACAGAATACAACATTGAGATCGTCACCATTAACGCTCTGGAAATGTTCAATCGGATAGAAGACAAAGCTACGTTACTGAAAAAAGCAGAAACATTGTTAAAACAGGCAAAAGCGATTAATAGCACGGCAGTCGTTATGTGCCCAGACTGTAATGCAGGCGATCAGCGCAGTGACACGCAAAAGAGAGCTGATACGCTAACAGCGCTGCAGCTACTTGCCCCATTGTTCAAGCATTACAACGTAAAAGGCTATGTTGAACCTTTGGGTTTTGGTTCCAGTTCGTTACGTTCTTCTTTGTTGACCCAGTCAATTATTCGCGATTCTGCTGCGCCCTATAAGATTGTTTTGGATACCTTCCATCACTACCTGACTGACACAGCCCAGCAAGACTTTGATGCGCAGATCCAGATTGACCAAATTGGCTTGGTACACCTCTCTGGCGTTGAGGAATCACTGGCTAAAGAAGCGCTAACTGATGAAGAACGCATTATGCTTAGTGATAAAGATCGGTTAGCTAGCATTAGCCAAGTACATAATCTCGAACGCTTGGGTTACCAAGGCACCTACTCTTTTGAGCCGTTCTCTTCACAGTTAAATAACTGGACAGAAAGCGATATAGAACGTGAAATTCGGCAAAGCATCGCGTTATTGCAAGCGTAGTTCAAGCGCCCTCAAGGACAATGGCAGATATTGCTTCTTCGGCAAACAGGACAACGAGTTGGGCACAGCGAATGCTTGCTGCAATAACCAATCACACTAAAAATTTTTACCAGGAGTTCAGTAAACAATACATTAAACTTAGCGCCAAAAACCGTTGCTTCAACTCACAGGTTATCTGCTGATTCACCCGATTTTCGTTTGAAAGAAGTATGATCTATACCTAAGCAGCTTCAAGATGCAGGAGGATACAGGAGCAAGGATACCTTGGTGCATGCCTTAGCATGTGGCGAAGGTGAACAACAATTGCTAGGAAGAACCTGTGAGAACCGATTTAAATACCGCAACACAGCAGCACGAAGAGGAAATCACAAGGATGTGGTTTCTGACTGATTTGAGCGCTTTCTACAACATCCCCCTTGACGAACACGATCACCACCGCCAGCTTGAAGCATGGCGAGTCAGCTAAGGCAATAAAATGATTTCGGATTCATCACGACTCGACCTGCCTGCGCAAATACTCTAGCGCCTTTTGGCTATAACTCTCACCCCGCTCTAACTTATTGATAAGGCCTTTCTCCTCGAGAATAATACCAAAACGATGTAATTCCTGATGCTGCGGAAGCACATCAGCGAAAGCATTAAGCAGAATGATTGATGGCATGATCTTTTCAGCACAAGTACCACATGCTCCGGGTTCATCAGCCCTAGCCGGGCAAGGAATGTTATCCGAATGTCGATGCTGGCACGCATGTAGCAAGTTGATTGCCCGTTGAATTTCAAGACTCCATGGCATAACAGCATTCCTCAAAAACTTACCCGTCTGTCAAGATATTAATAATAATTTACTTGAGAGTTTCTTACTACTCTGGCAGAAAATATGCCGTTAGAGTAGGCAACTATAAATGACACGATAGTTTTTTTCAGGAACAACATATTGATTTAGGTCACATTAGATAAAGATAGTTAACATTTTATGCTAGTTGCCTGTGAAGCGTGATGCTGACAGTGAAATCACTGTATCTATTTCATCTATGAGCGGTAGAACTTTCACTTAAAATTATTTGAGCTGAATATGGAAGCCACAACGCAAATCCGAAGAGTGAAACTCATAATTCTCAGGTACTAATGAAGGTCAAATGACTAGGCTGTGTCCATCAATTGCCGGTGGTGCCGTTGCACTACATTCCCACTGCCTATCACAGGGACTTATTACCCAGCCACGGCTTGCGCACAAGCCCATGCAGAACTCCAAGCCCATTGGAAGTTATACCCTCCTAGCCATCCCGTAACGTCCACCACTTCACCAATGAAGTATAAGCCAGGCACCTTGTTTGCCTCCATGGTCTTAGAGGAGAGTTCTTTGGTATCGACGCCTCCCAATGTCACTTCCGCAGTGCGATAACCTTCGGTACCGTTGGGTTGTATGCGCCAATTTTGCAAGTTTTCGATCGCAACGGCCTGTTGCGCTGGTGTGAGCTGCTTCAGCGTTACATCTGGCAATTGCTCCAAACCTTGCAAGAATTCCACCAAACGTTTCGGCATATGCAAGGCCAGCGTATTCTTCAGGCTTTGGTTGGGATGTTCTTGCCGTTGCTCATTCAGAAATTCCTCCAAACTAAGCTCAGGAAGTAAGTTAACACTTACAAACTCACCCGGTTGCCAGTAGTTGGAAATTTGCAGAACTACCGGCCCAGATAATCCACGGTGAGTAAACAGAATGCTTTCACGGAAGCTAGTGTCATTTTCCGCCGTAACAACAGCAGGAACTGAGACCCCAGAAAGCGTTTGAGATTGTTCAAGTAAGGGTTTATGCAGAGTGAAAGGCACCAGCCCTGCACGAGTTGGCAAAACGTTAAGGCCAAACTGTTCCGCCAATCTATAACCAAAAGGAGATGCTCCTAAGCCCGGCATGGAAAGACCACCACTTGCCACAACAAGTGAGCGAGCACTAACTTTTTCTCCATTGAGTGTCAACTCGAAACCACTGGTTGTTTTCTCGACACTCAACACTTCGCTACGCAGGCGGAATACCACGTTCCCTTGTTCGCACTCTTTGACCAACAGATCAACCACTTGTTGTGCTGAGTCATCACAAAACAGCTGCCCCAACGTCTTTTCGTGGTAGGCAATACCATAGCGATTTATCAGGTCGATAAAATCCCATTGGGTATATCTGGCCAGCGCCGATTTGCAAAAATGAGGGTTATTGGAGAGGTAGGCTGCGGGTTCAACATATATGTTGGTAAAATTACAACGCCCGCCACCTGACATCAGGATTTTGCGGCCCGGCTTCTTACCGTTGTCGAGTAATAGTACCTGGCAGCCGAGTTGCCCCGCCTGTGCGGCACAAAACATTCCCGCAGCTCCCGCACCAATGACAACAACATCAAACTGTTCCACTCAAACCTCTCCCAACAATAAATCAAAATCGCAGCAAGAAAGGCGCATTTTGCGCCTTTTCGCTACCTGTAAACCGGCGAAGGATTGTAAAGGTATCGGTGTGCCAACGCCAATGTAAGAAAATATTAGCCTGCGTAAATGCCAGTAAGACCATGAAATTGTTTTGATTCCTTAGGAGTTAGTGCTCTGCTACAACATGGAAATCAAAAAAACGTCATATTTTCCTTTTATCCAGCACCAATTGTCGCCGATAATGCGCGCCGTTCATGTCCACAAAAAACCTGGCGTAACGCTTATGCTGCATTTGTTCGCTGGCCTGGATTTCCATACCGGCCTGATGTTAATTCTCGCATTGTTATTCGTATTATTTTATGAAGCTATCAATGGCTTCCATGATACGGCCAATGCGGTTGCTACTGTAATTTATACCCGCGCTATGCGCTCGCAACTTGCGGTCGTGATGGCGGGTTTGTTCAACTTTCTTGGCGTTATGCTAGGCGGTTTGAGTGTCGCTTACGCCATTGTTCACCTGTTGCCAACCGATCTGTTGTTGAATGTCAGTTCAGCACATGGATTAGCCATGGTTTTCTCCATGTTGTTGGCGGCGATTATCTGGAACCTCGGTACCTGGTATCTTGGTCTGCCGGCCTCTAGTTCGCATACGCTGATTGGCGCCATCATTGGTGTCGGTTTAACCAATGCGCTAGTAACCAGCACATCCGTGGTTGACGCGCTGAACGTTCCTAAAATGATCAGTATCTTCCTGTCATTAATCTTTTCTCCACTCGTGGGGATGATGATTGCCGGTTTGATGGTGTTCGTGTTGCGCCGTTGTTGGAGTAACACCAAGAAACGTCAGCGTATTCATATGACACCGGCAGAACGTGAGAAGGTCGATGGCAAACGCAAACCGCCATTCTGGACGCGCATTGCTCTGATCATGTCCGCGATTGGTGTGAGCTTCTCACACGGTGCAAACGACGGCCAGAAGGGGATCGGTCTGATTATGCTGGTGCTGATCGGTGTTGCACCTGCAGGTTTCGTACTCAATATGAATGCGAGCGGCTATGACATATCACGAACGCGTGATGCTGTGGTTCACCTTCAGCAATTCTACCAACAGCATGGAAATTCGCTGACACATGTGGTCATGCAAAAACCACTGGGCCAGACACCTGAAGAGGCATCTCCAACACCAAATCAGCCGGTCGAGTTCCATTGTGAAAGTTCGCGTGCCTTGATTGCGGTAGAACATTCACTTGATTTGCTGAATAATCTGCAAAGTTACAGTCAACTGACCGTAGAACAGCGTAGCCATCTGCGCCGACTGCTGATGTGCGTAACGGAAACCGCAGATGAAGTAGCTAAGCAACCGGAAATCTCAGCAGACGACAGACGTTTTCTGAAAAAACTACGCTCTGATCTGCTGCAAACCGTTGAGTATGCGCCAATCTGGATAATTGTTGCCGTTGCACTGGCACTTTCTCTCGGCACAATGATAGGTTGGAGAAGAGTTGCCACAACAATTGGTGAGAAAATCGGCAAAAAGGGGATGACATATGCCCAAGGCGTATCAGCCCAGATGACTGCAGCGCTATCTATTGGCGTAGCCAGCTACACCGGTATGCCAGTTTCTACCACTCATGTCCTCTCCTCGGCGGTTGCCGGTACGATGATCGTTGATGGTGGCGGTGTACAAGGCAAGACCGTGAAGAACATTGCGCTGGCATGGATACTTACCCTACCAGTATCGATTGTGCTTTCAGGCAGCTTGTACTGGATAGCGCTCAAACTGATTTAACCCGTTACCATGGTAAAAATGGCGGCTAGTAAGCCGCCATTTTTTTACCTCGTGAAGAGGGTATTAATACCAAATCGCCATCGCTACCAGACTGATCACTACCAGTCCACAAAGCGAAGATGTCAGCACAAACTGTCCGCGTACACGCTGACAGCGACGGATAAATTCAGGATCATGGTGCTCAACATAACGTTGCGCGAAAATATAGCGTACTAATCGTATCTGTTTGCTTGGCTGTCCATGCGAAGTAAAAAACCCTCCACCATCGACGTATTGATACAGCAACGGGTCGCAGCCGCGTAAAACTACTAACAGCGTCCGCAGAGAAGAGAAATACCGAGCCATGTTAACTACACATACCACACACAAAGCCCAAAACAGCGCGACGGTACTAATCATGATTACCCCCTCAAGGCGTTGTTATCACGGCAAACCGCCGGACCAACGACCCTACTTCACCCCAATGCTGCCGGAGCCTTTGGCTCCCATCCTCCTAGCACCTTATACCCGTTAACACCCGTCATACTTCAAGTTGCATGATTGTAAAGCCTCGCTCCCTAAGGAGTCACTGACAGCGTTCAAACCGGAAATCGTCCGACTCGTCGTGACATCGTTACCTTCATGCAACTCGAATTATTTAGGGTATATACCCCTGCAATACCTCTCAGCCATTAATACAAAAGATGCTTACTGAGGCGTCTTCTGTCCTAGAGAGGAAATGGTGAGGCCCACATTCACTATTGTAGAATAGTGAAGCGCAAACAGGCCCAAATGCTGAGCAAAATTTATCGTAGTCCGTAAATTTTGCTCAGTAGCGTCGCGTCGCAGTAAATATAGTATTAGCCACCAGATTTGAAAAAGTGAGCTATGTTTTACTCTGGGCGCTTATAATTCATAATGTTAATCTACTCATGCCTCTTCAAGTTACATGCATGTTGGTTGTACTCAGTTATTTGGCCAGTATGGCTAAACTAGGGAGCAAGGAGGTCAGAAACCGATTTGACCGCTGCCCCGAAAAGGCAATATCAAGGGATGGGCCGAGTCACACAGTCAAAAACCCTTCATCTTGGAGAAAAACGGATATATCACCGCTTCCCGCATTTCGGGAATACCTTATTGATGCAATACAGTGTGATCGCTATTACATATCGCAGTGTGATCAGGATGGTACGATGCAGGTAGGGCAAAAACGCCAAGACAGAACATCTGAATACCTGTATCCCCCTTTAACCGGCATTATACGGAAGGAGTATTCTCATGGCTTATAAACACATTTTGATTGCGGTTGATCTATCGCCGGAAAGCAAGGTCCTGGTAGAAAAAGCAGTGTCAATGGCTCAGCCTTACAATGCCAAAGTCTCCTTGATCCACGTTGATGTGAATTATTCTGACCTTTATACCGGCTTGATTGATGTCAACCTTGGCGATATGCAAAAACGGATCTCTGAAGAAACCCACCATGCCTTAACAGAGCTGTCACAAAATGCAGGCTATCCGGTTACTGAAACTCTCAGTGGCAGTGGAGATCTGGCACAAGTATTGATCGACGCCATCAATAAATATGATATTGACCTCGTTCTCTGTGGGCATCACCAGGACTTCTGGAGCAAACTAATGTCTTCCGCCCGCCAGTTGATTAACTCTATCCACGTTGACATGCTGATCGTACCGCTGCGCGACGAAGAAAAGTAAGCACTCGCAAACCTTACTAACCTACGCCTGCAGCATGCAGGCGTTTTTCATTACAATACCTTTATTTATTTCTTGTTAAACAACTCCCCCCCAATGATATAGTCGATAAAGACACAACATCCTCCCCAACTGTGATCCTAATCTATAAAAACAGGGGGAAATAAAATGCTAAACAGGAGCTATCTCAATGGAACAGGCTGCATCATTAGAATCCTTTCTAAAGTCATTACAACGCCATAACTCTCACCAACCAGAATATTTACAAGCAGTGCGGGAGGTTTTTACCTCGCTGTGGCCATTCATTGAGCGTAATCCTCATTATCGTGACTATGCATTGCTGGAACGTTTGGTAGAGCCAGAACGCATCATTCAGTTTCGCGTCAGTTGGATAGACGATCAGGGCAAGGTTCGGGTTAATCGGGCTTATCGTATCCAGTTCAACTCAGCTATCGGGCCGTACAAGGGCGGAATGCGTTTCCACCCTTCGGTTAACACCTCCATTCTTAAATTCCTCGGCTTTGAACAAACCTTTAAGAATGCTCTGACTACTCTGCCAATGGGTGGCGGCAAGGGTGGCTCAGACTTTGACCCTAAAGGTAAAAGCCAAGGTGAGGTCATGCGCTTCTGCCAATCACTGATGACAGAACTTTACCGTCATCTAGGTCCTGATACAGACGTGCCTGCAGGGGATATCGGTGTAGGTGGCCGTGAAGTGGGTTTCATGGCTGGGATGATGAAGAAGTTGTCGAACAATACCGGTTGTGTATTTACCGGTAAGGGTCTGTCGTTTGGGGGAAGCCTGATCCGCCCGGAAGCCACCGGTTACGGCTTGGTTTACTTCACCGATTCAATGTTGCAGCGTCATGGTTTGGGCTTTGAAGGTATGCGGGTCGCGGTATCCGGCTCCGGTAACGTAGCGCAATATACCATTGAGAAAGCGCTGGAGTTGGGTGCTCGGGTGATTACCGTTTCAGATTCCGGTGGTACTCTGGTTGATGAAGCAGGTTTCACTACCGAGAAACTGGCACACCTTTCAGAGATTAAGAACCAACGTTATGGTCGAGTCGAAGATTATGCCCGTGAACGTGGCCTAACCTATCTGCCAGGTGAACAGCCGTGGAATATACCGGTGGATATCGCCTTGCCATGCGCCACCCAGAACGAACTAGGTTTTGAAGCCGCACAGGTACTCATTCGCAACGGGGTAAAAGCTGTGGCTGAGGGTGCTAATATGCCAACCACTATCCAGGCGACAGACGCCTTCCTCAACGCAGGTGTACTGTTCGCTCCGGGTAAAGCCGCAAACGCCGGTGGGGTTGCCACTTCAGGCCTGGAGATGGCACAAAACGCCGCGCGCTTAAATTGGAAAGCAGAGAAAGTGGATTACCGTTTACGGCATATCATGGCGGATATCCATCAGGCCTGCGTCAATTACGGCGGCGAAGGCAAACAAACACACTACGTGCACGGTGCCAACATTGCCGGGTTCGTCAAAATTGCCGATGCAATGCTGGCTCAAGGTGTGCTCTGACATTTTGCTCAGAGTGTCCACCGGCGCTAACCAGTCAAATGTTTCAATGCCGGCGATACTGCCGGCAGTATCGCTCTCTTAAGTTACCCTTCTTTGCTCTTTGTGCAGCAGTGTCAAACGCACCTTTTAGCTGCCACCACTTTTCAAAAACAGGCATTTTCACTTTAGACTGAGTCCATTAAGTGCCTCTAGTCGTACTACAGGCCCAGCACAAATAGCCGTCTTTTAGCGTAATCAAGACTGGGCACATTGCGCGCATGGTCTACCACACCTCATGCCTTGCCTTGCCTTGCCTTGCCCTGCAGTCAAATAACCGCAAGCTGCGCTCACGTGCATTTAAAGGACACGACCTAATAAGGCATGTATATATCGAAACGGTGATTCTTGGTAGTAATGGCGGCGTGGGCTGAAACATCAGCCAACGGTGGCGCGTAATCAGGGCGTTTCACCACGATCCGTTTGCTAGCCAACCTACGGGCAGGCTCAAGCAGGCCGTCAGCATCGTCATCACTCCCCACCAGCGACTGGAATACTCGCATCTCTTTTTTCACCAGCGCACTCTTTTGTTTATGCGGGTACATCGGATCGAGATACACCACCTCCGGGCGCGGATCGAGATCGGCAAGTGCGATGAGGCTAGAGGCATACAATAGTGTCATGCGTTCGCGCAACCACGGGCCAATGTCAGCATCCTGATAACCCCGTTGCAAACCATCATCCAGCAAAGCTGCAACCACTGGATTACGCTCCAGCATGCGTACCCGGCACCCCAGTGATGCCAGAACGAAAGCATCACGTCCCAGTCCGGCTGTGGCATCCACCACGTTGGGCAGATAGCTACCCTTGATCCCTACGGCCTTAGCTACCGCCTCACCCCGTCCCCCTCCGAAACGCCGCCGATGCGCCATTGGGCCAGTGATAAAATCAACGTAGATCGCACCCAGTTTTGGTTCGTCACGCTTACGCAACTCCAGCCTTTCAGGTGTTAGTACTAACGCAATTGGCGCATCTTCGTCACAAGTCAGTTGCCAACGTTCAGCCAAAATAGACAAGGCGCCGGGATCGGCGCCTGCTTCACACAATAAAAACACGCTCACGTGGCGGGTTATCCTTTAATGCCATAAGGGAATATAAGATTATTACCTTTGATTTTAGTGATGTTTTTAAACAGAAGATTGAAATCGCATACCTATATTTAATCATCTGAATTTACAGTATTTTCCTATTCTTAACGCGCATTCCGCTCATTTTACCCTCCCCAGTCTCAGCTTACCAGCACCACCATGTCTGGATACCACTTGCGTGAAAGTTGCCTATCAAAGTGAATGATTACCTATATAATAGAAATGACTCGCAAAAGACGTTTATCCTGTGGTGAGAAATCGGTGATACCGGGCCTGCATGCCCGACCGCCCTGCTTGTTGAGGAATGATCATGTCCGCAGACCAAGGCCCTACGCTACTTAACACCCATTTTGGCACCTGCAGCCCATATTGGCATCTGGCGTTTGATAGTAACGCTCTGGAGTTAACAGCAGTCAAAGATAAAACCCACGTTGCAGTAGCACTTAGCGACATGCAGGCAGCAAAAATCCGCCGTTTGAGTGGGATCACTGCCAGTTTGGATATCACGATTCAACTAGGTGGGCAACCCATCCATCTACATCTGGTGGGCAGGCGGGTTAACAAGTTTAAATGGGCAGGAACCGCTTCTGCCTATACCGATACTCAAGCAGTAGCCCGCGATCTGGTTCACGGTCTGTCATTTGCCGAGCAGGTCGTTTCAGAGGCCAATTCCGTCATTGTCATTGTTGACCAGCATGGCCGCATCCAGCGTTTTAACCGTCTAAGCGAAGAGTACACGGGTTTGCAGGAACAGGATGTGATCGGCAAAAACGTCTTCCAGATGTTTATGAGCCCGGAAGAAGCCGCCGCCTCCCGCCGTAATATTGCCGGTTTTTTTCGTAACGGTTCCTCCTACGAGGTGGAACGTTGGATAAAAACGGTGAAAGGTGAGCGATTATTCCTGTTTCGCAATAAATTCGTTCATAGTGGTAGTGGGAAAAAAGAGGTATACCTCATCTGTTCAGGAACGGATATTACCGAGGAGCGCCGCGCGCAGGAACGCCTGCGTGTGCTGGCTAATACCGATATCATTACCGGCCTGCCAAACCGTAATGCCATTCAGGATGTTATCAATCAGGCAATCAGCGAACGAGGCGAAAGCAGCGTCGGCTTGGTTTATCTTGACCTCGATAACTTCAAAAAAGTGAACGACGCCTACGGCCATATGTTTGGAGACCGCTTACTGGTTGAAGTTGCCCATGCCATTCTCGGTTGTATTAACCAGGGAAATATGCTCGCCCGCCTTGGGGGAGACGAGTTTTTGGTATTAGTATCTCACGCTGACCGTATCCAACTACAAGATTTGGCTCAACGTATTATTGAACGTCTGAAAAGCCCATTTCGCATTGGCCTGATCGAGGTCTATACCGGTTGTTCTATCGGCATTGCGCTATGCCCAGAACATGGTAACGATCTTGACAGTCTGATCCGCTGTGCAGATACCGCTATGTACGTCGCCAAGGAACAGGGTAAACGCACCTATATCGTGTTTTCATCAGAAATGAACCGTCGCGTTGCCGAATACATGTGGTTGGATACCAACCTGCGAAAAGGACTCGAACAGCATCAACTGGTAGTGTATTACCAGCCTAAGATCAGGTCACGCGATGGGGCAGTAAGTAACGTGGAGGCTTTGGTTCGCTGGGACTCACCAGAACGGGGGCTGATTCCTCCCTCGCTGTTTATCTCTTATGCCGAAGAATCCGGGCTTATCATCCCGCTTGGTCGCTGGGTACTGCGAACCGCAGCCAAGCAGGCAGCCAAGTGGCAGCGACAAGGTTTGAATATCCGCGTAGCGGTCAACCTTTCGGCCCGGCAGTTGATCGATGATAGTGTCGTCGATGATCTTGCCGAGGCGCTTGAAGAAAACCAACTTTTCCCCTGTATGTTGGATTTTGAACTGACCGAAAGTAGCCTGATAGAGGATGAGAAACGGGCACGGGAAGTGATTACCCGGTTAAGAACATTCGGCGCACAGGTGCACCTTGATGACTTTGGTACGGGTTATTCTTCTTTGGCGCAGTTGGCGCGTATACCCCTTGACGCCATCAAACTGGATCAAAGCTTTGTACGTGGGGTAAATATGGCCCCAGTGTCGCAATCATTGATCCGCGCCATCGTAGCCGTTGCTGAAGCACTGCAGTTTAAGGTGATTGCTGAAGGTGTAGAAACGGAAAGTGAAAACCAGTTTCTAGATTGCGTAGGCGTTGACGAGAAGCAAGGTTTCCTGTTTGCACAGCCAATGTTACCGGAACAGTTGGAACATTGGCTGCAATCATATAGCCCGCTTTCACCGCTAGAGTGAAGCGGGCACGAGTTTAAGTTAGACTGCGCGACGCAGGTTAAGCGCATGCTTATCCTGCAGTCTCACTAGCCGTTCAATATACAGGCGATCTTTCTCCTCAATGGTAAAGGCCGAATGAACCCAGTCTTCAGTAATGTCCATCAGTTCAGAACGTGTCAATTGCAATACCCGCTGACGTGCACGCAAGATGGCCCGCATACCGTTTAATTTCGGCCTGATGGTATCAATGAAAGTGCGTGTAGCTACATAGGCATCTCCTGGGTTGAACAAGTGATCAACCAACCCACGGCTTTCAAACCATTCAGCGGAGTGGGATTCGCCACTCCAAATCAGTTCTTCTGCCAGACGCATCCCAGCTCTACGAGCCACCAGCGAGTATCCCCCCATGCCTGGGAACAAGTTGAAAGCAATTTCGGGAAACCCCATACGTGCGTTGTTCTGTGCCAAGACAAAATGGTGCGCCAGAGCAGCCTCAAAACCACCGCCCAATGCACTACCTTCCACCATGGCAATGCTGATTGCACCGATATCAAAACCACGGGCAGCCGCATGTACACAGTCAATGCAGGCACGGGCATAAGCCATCATCGCTTCTCGTTTACGGTTTTTGATCGCTTCCGCAAAAAAGCTCAAATCACCCCCGACATTGAACATATTTTGCACCAAAGAACCGGTAACCCAAAAATCGAACTGCAATGTAGACTCTTTCGCTGCCTGCGCCAGCGTCATAATGTCTTCAATCAATGCCTGATTGAAACAAGGACGAGGTTCAGCACGTAACATCATCCACATTATGTGACGATCCTCCTCATAATAAGCGGAAAGCTGTGACAAGTTGCCCGCTTCGGTGAATGGGCGACAGGTTGGATGATTGAATAGTTTCATAGGACCTTCCATTTATCTATTTATAACAAGTGGTAACCGTTCCAGCCCTAATGGCTGCAGTAGGCGCAGACAGCTTGAAAATGCAGCGCCATAAGATGAGTAAACCCCTTCTTGGCAGTTAAATAGATAAAAATTGGAAGTATTCATAAAAGCGTGTGCATAGTGAATAATACAAAAGGAAACTTCTTCGCTTTCCAAACGTTGCCAATCAATTTCAAGCTGCGACCGTTAGAGGTAAAGGCCACAACATTTCTTTTGCTGTTAAGCCACTCGCCTTAGCTGTGTCCGAATCGACAACACATTTGGTTATAATCGAGGGTATGCTAGGCTGTTTTCCCTAAAGGCGGGTGCTATTTGAGCGCATTGCTGCGTTGTTCGCCGCTTATTTGGCCCACCAAACCTGACGCCTTGTCTTACGCTAAAATGACCGCCAACGGCGCTCGCGTGCAATTAGATAGAACCTAGGCTAAGGAAACCGTGAAGTAATGCAGACAGAACAAGATAAAGACACTCAACAAACTCAGCACCAGACTAAAGAGCCTACGCTGATGCCCCTTAAAACGGGCCATGCAAAACTGGATAACGGCCTATCTGTATTTTCTCGCTGGGTAAAACATGTGAAAGCATGGCCTAGTATCGCGCATTGGCTAAGAGCGACAGAACGCTTTAACGATCGCCTGGGTAGCCAGTTTGGTGCAGCCATAACCTATTTCTCTTTCCTTTCGCTGATCCCGATTCTGATGGTCTCGTTTGCCACGGTCGGTTTTGTGCTGGCTTCCAATCCAGACTTACTGGCTGAACTGATCAATAAAATTGTCAATAGCATCAGCGACCCCTCCCTAGCAGCTACGCTAAAAAACACCGTGAATACGGCTGTTCAGCAGCGTACAACCGTTGGCCTTACCGGTTTAGCGTTAGCGTTGTATTCAGGTATCAGTTGGATGGGAAACCTACGGGAAGCTATCAGAGCCCAATCGCGTGATGTTTGGGAACGTCATCCGCAAGATCGAGAGAAAATCTACTTCAGATACACCCGCGACTTTATTTCCTTGATCGGCTTAGTAGTTGCACTGATCATCACGCTATCGCTAACGTCTATTGCCGGTTCAGCCCAAGCCACTATTGTTCACGCATTAGGGCTGGATGGCATCGAATGGCTTCGTCCTGCGATGACCTTGATCGCGCTGTCTATTTCTATCTTCGCCAACTACCTGCTGTTTTTGTGGATTTTCTGGATGCTACCGCGCCATAAACCAAAGAAAAAAGCACTGCTGCGGGGTACATTACTCGCCGCTATCGGTTTTGAAGCGATTAAGTTTGTGATGACCATGACACTGCCACAACTCGCAAGATCGCCTTCAGGTGCCGCCTTTGGTTCTGTGATTGGTTTGATGGCGTTCTTCTACTTCTTTGCTCGACTGACATTGTTTTGCGCCGCATGGATTGCGACAGCACAATACAATCAGGATAAAAAAAGTTGTAGGTGAATTGGTCACACCATAGGCTACAGTGTATTCATGCTAACCTTGGCAACACAATTAGTTTCCTATGCTAGGAACGCGGCGATTAATTAGAATATAACTTCAAAAAATAGATGTTAAACCGGGAAAAACAGCATAAGAGACTGAGGCATCACTTTTATTGGCTCTGTTGCATTAAGCTGCCGTCGGTTAACATGCCGTTTTTTATGATGTTATCTGACAATGTCTCTGATAAGAAAAGCCTTCAAACGTCTGCACTATCCCGTGGATGTCATCGCCCAGTGTGTTCGCTGGTACTTGGCCTATGCCCTGAGTCTGCGCAACCTGGAAGAAATGATGGCAGAACGCGATATTGTCGTTGACCATTCTACCCTGTATCGCTGGGTTATCCGGTTAACCTCACTGCTTGATAAGGCCTTCCGCAGGCACAAGCGCAGTGTTGGACCTCGGTGGCGAATGGATGAAACCTACATCAAAATCAAAGGTCAGTGGAAATATCTGTACAGGGCTGTAGATACTCAAGGTCAGACCATCGACTTTCTGCTGACGGCCAAGCGGGATGCGGCGGCAGCCTTGCGTTTCTTCCGTAAGGCCATTCGTCATCATGGCAAACCGGAAGTGGTGACCCTCGATAAAAGCGGAGCTAATACAGCGGCACTGGCTACGCTCAATGCTGACAAGGCGGAAGAAGAGAGTATCACGGTAAGACAGAGTAAATACCTGAATAATCTGATAGAGCAAGACCACCGAAACATCAAACTGTAGTGGATCACAAAATCAGGACACCTTCGTAGCCTTTTTCCACTGCTCTTCGTATTCACAGGGCGGTAATCCACCATTGTGCCGATGGGGGCGTACCGTGTTGTAATAACTTTGTATCCATTCACCGATATCTCGTACCGCATGATGGATATCCATATAACCCCCGACAGGCAGCCATTCACTTTTCAGGCTTCGGAACACTCTTTCCATTGGTGAGTTATCCAGGCAGTTACCCCTGCGGCTCATACTCTGCATCACTCCGTTCCTCCACAGTAACTGCCTGTATTTCTTACTCCTGTACTGCCCTCCCTGATCCGAATGAAACAGCAGCCTCTTTTCCTTTGGTCGCGTCTCCAGTGCATTACGCAGGGCTCGACACACCAGCTCGGCATCCGGGGATGACGATATGGCACTGCCCACTATCCGACGGGAGTAAAGGTCAATCACCAGTGCCAGGTAGCACCAGCCACCATTGACTTTGATATAGCTGATATCTCCACTCCACACACGATTGGGCTCCGACGGCTTAAACTGCCTTTTCAGTAAGTCTGGCGATGCCAGTGACGTCTCCCGTTCACCTCGGTAACGAGGCTTGCCGGGTTGGCGACTCGCCAGACCACATTCCTGCATCAGCCTGCGGGCCAGCCAGCGCCCCACGTTATAACCCGACTGACGCATCAGCAGACTCAGTGTTCTGCTGCCGGCTGCTCCCCGGCTCTGTTGATGCAATTTCCGCACCTGAGCACGCAGTTGCAGACGTTTTACATCAACCCGCGAATTCAGCGAGGCATAGTAAACACTGCGCGTTACTTTGAGCAGGCGGCACAATTCGACCACCGACCATTTTGTTTTCAGCCGTGTGATTAACGCAAAGATTTGATGGGGAGCTCGCTCATCAACACGGCTGCCTGCTTTAGTATTTCTTTTTCCATTTCTAGCCGTTTAATCTGCGCTCTGAGCGACTGGATTTCACGTTGCTCTGGTGTCAGTGCAGGATTGTCCGGCGTCACCCCGCTGACTTCTTCTTTGTGCTGGCGTATCCATTTACGCAATTGGCTGGGGTCCAACTCCAGAGCGCGTGCAACCTCGATGGTTGACCGCTGATACTTAACGACCTGCTCAATAGCTTCCAGTTTGAATTCAGGAGAAAAACGGCGTTTGGTCTGTTTAGGTTGAGTCATTATCAATTACCTCAATTGGCTGTCATTAAATTAACAGGCTATTGAGGTGTCCGGTATTACTGATCCACTACAAACGCCGGATACGGTCGATACTGGGATTCAACTCATCTCGTCGAGCACAGACGATATTGACCGGCATTGAATGTGTGCAGATGATACGTAAAGGTCAGTTTCAGCATCTCGACGGCGAGGGTTTATCCCCGGCGGAACAATTCTATCTGTTGGCCGCCTAAAAAACAGGCAGCACAACTTTTGCTAACCTCTTTACGCTAATGCAACAGAGCCGCTGTAGATACTCAAGGTCAGACCATCGACTTTCTGCTGACGGCCAAGCGGGATGCAGCAGCAGCCTTGCGTTTCTTCCGTAAGGCCATTCGTCATCATGGCGACCCGGAAGTGGTGACCATCGATAAAAGCGGAGCTAATACAGTGGCACTGGCTACGCTCAATGCTGGCAAGGCGGAAGAAGAGAGTATTACGGTAAGACAGAGTAAATACCTGAATAATCTGATAGAGCCAGACCACCGAAACATCAAACGCCGGATACGGTCGATGCTGGGATTCAACTCATTTCGCCGAGCACAGACGATATTGACCGGCATTGAATGTGTGCAGATGATACGTAAAGGTCAGTTTCAGCATCCCGACGGCGAGGGTTTATCCCCGGCGGAACAATTCTATCTGTTGGCTGCCTAAAAAACAGGCAGCACAACTTTTGCTAACCTCTTTACGCTAATGCAACAGAACCGAAAAATCTGGGGTTCCGGCGTAGAACCCCAACGAAATGCACGCAATTTCACGGGTGTTATGGAAAGTTTTGTCTGTTTTTGCGATGATGATACAGGTTTAAGTTACTAGATTAAGGATGTTGATGTTATGGACTTCAGCAAAGAGCGCCTTTTAGCGTCAGGGTTTACAGAGAGGGAATTGCAGATCCTGCAAAACAACATCGACAGTTTTGGTGGAACAATGGAAGAGGTTATAAGGGATTTAGCTAAAAGGTTTAAAATTTTTCTGTGGGTTTTTTTTTGTAGTCTCGCGTTTTTTTTATTTCTTATTTACTCAAAGCATGATGATTTATTGTATGTTTTTTCTGGCGGTGTTTCTTTGCTTATTGCGGTGCTGATTATTGCACTGATTCAACCGCCAATAATTTCTTATAAATCATGGCGGTTTTGCAGAGTAGGAAATAATTAACTGTTGCCACTGTCTGTGCTGGTTAGGTCAAATATTACTTTGGCAGAAATGCCAAAGCCAACTATTTTCATCGTCAGTTTTGGTTTGCTCATGGTGGTTACTTTTCTGTGGAAATCACTCTTGATGTAACGAAAAAGTCGCCATGCTTCGGGTTTTCTCATTAGTCCAGCAATACTATAAATGCTGGCTGCTAATGAAACTGAATTATATACAGCAAGTCCTGACTCTGGTCTAAATCCGATGAATTTCGCTATTTCCATAGTTTGATCTGCAATGATTCCTTCAGATTTTGAATTATCCATTTTCGTTAAATTGATAATCTCTTTTGATATCTGATTAACTCCATCGGCAATAAGAATTGCTCCAGCAAGCACTCCTATTGGTGTTCCTGTAGCAATCATCATGCCGCCACCGACAATAGCCATACCTGAGACAACTACTTTAACTGCGCTGATAACATAGCCAACAATTATATTATTTTCGCGGATAAACTCAACTTTGGCATAGAGTTGGGCTGTTTTCATTCGCAACATATTACTCTGCTCTTCAAGGCTTTCATTCTCAGCCCTAAGTGCTGTTACACACGCTATGCACTCCTCGTCGGTTTTTGCGCTGCGTGCAGTTAAGAACTGCCTTTCAATAACCTGTTTGATTTCCTCAACGAAATTCATTCTTGTCATCGCATCCTGAAGATGCAATGAGGAAAGCTTATTGGCTGTACTTATAAGTTTTCTTGCTTCAAGGTTAATCATTGCCTCTGCCCAACCCTGATTCCTGCGACCAGTGCGCATAATGCTAAGTAGTGACTCATCCATATGGTATCTCCATCCCAAAATGTGTGGTTATTCATGTGAGTGTCTCGTCATGAGACTAGGGTCTATCACGCTTATGCCGACGGCAGATTTACGTTGGTGATCTCGTTTTTAGGCGGATCTTTCAAAGATACTCTTGAGATCGTGGAGTTCTGCGCGTAATGTCCTGCCCTGTAAACGAAAAAACCCGCTAAAACAGATGGCGGGTTGGTTCGGGTTCGTTGAGCTGCAAACTCTTCGAAACCGGGCGGTAACTGGACTTTGGCAGGAACAGTCGCCAAATTTGTCTGATGAGTGTAGCCTCAAGTTGCACCACCCTTCAAGCAGAATTGTATCTAAATCGCTCCGTCTGTTCCTGCAAAAGTCCAGTTACCAATGGCTGCTGCCAGTGGGGCTTTAGCGTGTCCAGTCCGGGTTGGGCTAGCGGGAGCACTTTCGCAGAAACTTACGGTTTGGGGTAATGATAGGGGGCAATAACGGCCAACAGTTGGTGCTATAAAGTCGGATAAGCACAGCCAGTTGCCTGACTGTGCTCTCCTAAGAACGGAGCGTGCGACTTTCACCGCACTCCGCTCAAGCCTCTCAAAGGCATTTATTGTTACCCGGCAAGGCTTCTCATAACGCGGTTTCCGGCGATATATGCCAGCTGTTTCGACTTTTATCCCGATTTTCCTTGCGTGAACGCCAGTAACTGGCGAACGCCGGATCATAAGGTGTCGCCTCACCACGGATTTTGGTATGCCGTTTTATCGGGATAGTGACCAGTTGAGTCAGATATTCTGAGGTCGTCACACCATCAAAATGCGATCTTCCCTGAAAACACCAGTGCCGCGCATATTCCGGTAAAAAGTACTTTCTGGTTACCCATCTTGCGCCTTTATTCGGATGCCTTCGCTTTGCCCAGCGCTGTAATGTTTTGAATATCTGGCAGTCAACATATCCAAAGGTTTGATTGGCGACGCTGTGTCTGTAATAGTTTCCCCAGCCCCGTAATTTGGGATTGAGTAGCCTGATTAATTCACTTGTCGCCATTGTGGGATGGGATTTGATTAGTGCCCTGGTGTTCCTGATAAACGTTAATACGTTGGCTTTACTGGGTTTAATCAGCAGCTTATTTCTGTATTTACGAATATTGAACCCCAGAAAATCAAATCCCTGACTAATGGACGTCGTGATGGTCTTCTCGGGAGAGAGTTCCAGTCCGCGCTCATTCAGGAACGACACAATTAACGGTTTTATCGTATTCTCCAGCAACTCCCTTGAGGCACCTGTGACAACGAAATTGTCGGCGTAGGAGATGAAGTTGACCTGGCTCTGTTGCATTAAGCTGCCGTCGGTTAACATGCCGTTTTTTATGATGTTATCTGACAATGTCTCTGATAAGAAAAGCCTTCAAACGTCTGCACTATCCCGTGGATGTCATCGCCCAGTGTGTTCGCTGGTACTTGGCCTATGCCCTGAGTCTGCGCAACCTGGAAGAAATGATGGCAGAACGCGATATTGTCGTTGACCATTCTACCCTGTATCGCTGGGTTATCCGGTTAACCTCACTGCTTGATAAGGCCTTCCGCAGGCACAAGCGCAGTGTTGGACCTCGGTGGCGAATGGATGAAACCTACATCAAAATCAAAGGTCAGTGGAAATATCTGTACAGGGCTGTAGATACTCAAGGTCAGACCATCGACTTTCTGCTGACGGCCAAGCGGGATGCGGCGGCAGCCTTGCGTTTCTTCCGTAAGGCCATTCGTCATCATGGCGAACCGGAAGTGGTGACCCTCGATAAAAGCGGAGCTAATACAGCGGCACTGGCTACGCTCAATGCTGACAAGGCGGAAGAAGAGAGTATCACGGTAAGACAGAGTAAATACCTGAATAATCTGATAGAGCAAGACCACCGAAACATCAAACGCCGGATACGGTCGATGCTGGGATTCAACTCATCTCGTCGAGCACAGACGATATTGACCGGCATTGAATGTGTGCAGATGATACGTAAAGGTCAGTTTCAGCATCTCGACGGCGAGGGTTTATCCCCGGCGGAACAATTCTATCTGTTGGCCGCCTAAAAAACAGGCAGCACAACTTTTGCTAACCTCTTTACGCTAATGCAACAGAGCCCGCTTAAAACCATAAAAAACAACCACATTAAAACATTAATCTTTTTAGAAGGTTAAATTACCATTCTGTTTGAAATTTCGCCGTTGAAAAGGTATTTTGCTATGACTAAGATGGCTTTTTTAATATTCCAACTATAAGAAATCACTATGCAAACCCCCATTGCAACACCCCCTGACGCCGAAACAGCGTCAGCCCCGGTTAACTCTCGGAGCAAAGTCATTGTCGCCTCTCTTGTCGGTACCGCCATCGAGTTCTTTGATTTCTATATTTACGCCACCGCTGCGGTGCTTGTGTTTCCCCATATCTTCTTCCCGCAAGGCGATCCGGCTGCGGCCACGCTACAATCTTTGGCCACTTTCGCAATTGCTTTTGTCGCACGGCCAATCGGTTCAGCCCTGTTTGGTCACTTTGGCGATCGCGTTGGGCGTAAAGTCACTCTGGTGGCCTCGCTGTTGACCATGGGGATCTCCACTGTGTTGATCGGGCTACTACCAAGTTATGAAGCGATCGGCATCTTTGCCCCTATCCTACTGGCACTGGCGCGATTCGGCCAAGGGCTTGGATTAGGTGGTGAATGGGGGGGCGCAGCTCTGCTGGCAACCGAGAACGCCCCAGCGAACAAACGGGCGCTGTATGGATCATTCCCTCAGTTAGGTGCACCGATTGGATTTTTCTTCGCCAACGGCACTTTCCTGCTGCTTTCCTGGCTGCTGACGGACCAACAGTTTATGACTTGGGGTTGGCGCGTACCTTTTATCCTTTCTGCTGCGCTGGTTCTCGTTGGCCTGTACGTCCGTATTTCACTGCATGAGACTCCCGTATTTGCCAAGATAGCCAAAGCTGGCAAACAAGTGAAGATCCCGCTAGGGACATTGTTGAGCAAACATATGAAGGCAACCATCTTGGGTACTTTCATCATGTTAGCCACTTACACGCTGTTCTACCTGATGACCGTTTACTCTATGACCTTCGGGACGGCCCCAGAACCTTTAGGATTAGGTTACTCACGCAATAGCTTTCTCTGGATGTTGATGGTAGCGGTGATTGGCTTTGGTGTCATGGTACCCATTGCGGGCTTGCTGGCCGATGCTTTTGGCCGCCGCAAGACCATGATTGTAATTACGATGCTGATGATCGCCTTTGCATTCTTGTTCCCCAGCATGTTAGGTTCGGGCAATCAGGTCTTGGTTATGGCATTCCTACTGATAGGGCTAAGCATTATGGGGCTAACCTTCGGCCCGATGGGGGCGTTGCTGCCAGAGCTATTCCCGACCGAAGTGCGATATACCGGAGCTTCGTTCTCGTATAACGTAGCCTCGATCCTGGGCGCGTCGGTTGCCCCCTATATTGCAACCTGGTTGGCTAATAATTACGGGTTGTTTTACGTAGGGATGTACTTGGCAGCCATGGCAAGCCTGACACTGATTGCTCTACTGTTGATGAAAGAAACCCGTCACACGTCACTTTAGGCCATATTCCTTAGGGTACTTTTACGGCCCCTGCTTTGGGGCCGTTTGTTGCGGTCATAAAACCCGGCTATGCTGTCAGACAAATTCATAAGTGTGGAAAACGCTCATGTTATTGCGCCATTGGCTTTTTTTGTCTGCTGCATTAGTGGTGGCCGCCGCTACTGCTCTCTATGCCTGGCTTAAACCCGCTCACCCAGACGCACTCTGGCACATCATCAACCAACAGTGTTTACCAAACCAACGGCAAAACCACCATCCAGCCCCTTGCACTCAAGTGGACGAGCAAGCAGGATTTGTGGTGCTAAAAGACCGTAACGGACCTTTGCAATATCTGTTACTGCCAAGCACAAAAATCTCCGGTATAGAAAGCCCGCAGATTTTAGAGCCAGAAACGGCAAATTTCTTCGTATTAGCCTGGCAAGCACGCCATTTTATGGCGAATAGATACGGCGAGCAGATCGATGATGCCAATATCTCACTGGCTGTCAATTCTGAATATGGCCGTACACAAAATCAGCTGCACATCCATATCTCCTGCCTGCAACCTGCGGTAAAAAATAAACTGGCGCAGTTACAAGTCACTCCCAGCGAACAATGGCAACCATTTCCTGGCGGGCTGATGGATAAACCCTATCTGTTTCGCCGCGTTTCCACCAGTGAGCTGCAACAGCAGGGCGCATTCCGTTTGTTAGCACAAGGTGTCGACGGCGCAAGTGAAAATATGGGTAGCTATGGCATGGCGATGTCCGTACTACCCGATGGCAATTTTCTATTGTTGGCTATTAAACGCAATTTCTTGCAGTTGAATATGGCTTCAGCAGAAGAACTCCAGGATCATAACTGCAAGGTCCTGCAATAATATATTTCAGCTTCCGGAAACAGCCAGTACATCAATCATAAAGGAAAATAAAATGCCTTACGTCAATATCAAAATTACCCGTGAAGGGGCTACCCCAGAGCAGAAGAAACAGTTAATTGCCGGCGTTACTCAACTGTTGGTCGACACGTTAGGTAAGAATCCGGCCACTACCGTGGTCGTGATCGATGAAGTAGACATCGATAACTGGGGCATCGGTGGTCAATGCGTCACCGACCTGCGCGCGTTAGCCAAATAGTTTCCCCTCATCAATAATCGGGAAACAGCAGGTTTCCCGATCGCGATCATGAAATAATTAAAACGCCGTTTTATTTATATTGACTCAATTCTCCCTTGCGTTGAGACTGGATATATTTCGCCTCAACCCTATTTCATTCATTGTTCAGCCAGAGATTATCATGAACCGTAAAAACCTCGCCGTGATCGGCGAATGCATGATCGAAATGTCGCAAAAAGGCGCAAATCTCAGCCGCGGATTCGGCGGCGATACCCTGAATACCGCTGTCTATATTGCTCGCCAAGTCCCTCAGCATGCCTTGAGTGTGCATTATGTTACCGCTCTGGGCACCGACAGCTTCAGTCAGGAAATGCTTCAAGCCTGGCAACAAGAGCAGGTAAAAACCGATCTGACTCAACAGTTGGACAATAAACTGCCAGGGCTGTATGTGATCGAAACCGACGATGCCGGTGAACGTACCTTCTATTACTGGCGTAATGATGCCGCTGCCCGTTACTGGTTGGATAGCCCACAAGCGGAAAGCCTGTGTGCCCAACTGGCACGGTTTGATTACCTTTACCTAAGCGGTATCAGCGTTGCCATCCTCAACCCTGCCAGCAGGAAAAAACTACTGAATCTGTTGCGTCAATGCCGAGCTCACGGTGGCAAGGTGATTTTCGATAACAACTACCGCCCAAGGCTGTGGCAGAACCAGGACGAAACCCAGCAAACCTATCGTGATATCCTTTCATGTACCGATATCGCTTTCCTCACGCTGGATGATGAAGATTTACTGTGGGGTAAACAACCTATTGAGCAGGTTGTTAATCGCACACGAGATTTTGGTGTAAGTGAGATCATCATCAAGCGTGGGGCAGACTCGTGCCTGGTATTCAGTGCGGATGGAACAATCCACGACGTGCCTGCCGTCAAATTACCAAAAGAGAAAGTGATCGATACGACAGCAGCAGGTGATTCATTTAGCGCCGGCTATCTGGCAGTACGCCTAACCGGTGGTGACGAAACCAATGCCGCTAAACGCGGCCACCTGACCGCCAGTACGGTGATCCAATACCGTGGGGCCATCATCCCACGAGACGCGATGCCGAAGTAATTCAACGCTAAGAAAAGCAAAAGGCCAGCGACAATGCTGGCCTTTTTATTGGGCTCGATAGGGCAATTTTATACCCTATCGATTTCAAGTTGCAGGTAGGCTGCAACTTGAAGGACAAAGAGTATTTAGCCTGCAACCGCGATGCGTTTCATATCGGTCATATAGCCACGCAGCTTGCGGCCAACGGTTTCGATTGGGTGGTTACGTACCGCTTCATTCACATCACGCAGTTGCGCGTTGTCAACGGTGGTTCCTGCAACGGATTTACCCAGATCGCCAGCCTGCAGTGTGGTCATGAATTCTTTCAGCAGCGGTACTGCAGCATAAGAGAACAGATAGTTACCGTATTCGGCAGTATCAGAGATAACCACGTTCATTTCATACAGACGCTTACGCGCAATGGTGTTAGCGATCAACGGCAGTTCGTGCAGGGATTCGTAATATGCAGACTCTTCGATAATACCGGAATCCACCATGGTTTCGAACGCCAGCTCAACACCCGCTTTCACCATCGCTACCATCAGTACGCCGTTATCGAAGTATTCCTGTTCGCTGATTTTCCCTTCGAACTGTGGTGCATTTTCAAAGGCAGTTTTACCGGTCTCTTCACGCCAGGTCAGCAATTTCACATCGTCTGCTGCCCAGTCGGCCATCATACCGCTGGAGAATTCACCAGAGATGATGTCGTCCATGTGTTTTTGGAACAGCGGAGCCATGATGCCTTTCAATTGCTCAGACAGCGCGTATGCACGCAGCTTCGCCGGGTTGGACAGGCGATCCATCATCAGGGTGATCCCACCCTGCTTCAGCGCTTCGGTGATAGTTTCCCAGCCAAACTGAATCAGTTTTTCCGCGTAAGCGGCATCGGTACCTTCAGATACCAGTTTGTCGAAGCACAGCAAAGAACCGGCCTGTAACATACCGCACAGAATAGTCTGCTCACCCATCAGGTCAGATTTCACTTCTGCAACGAAAGACGACTCCAGTACGCCAGCACGGTGACCACCGGTTGCCGCTGCCCACGCCTTGGCAATCGCCATGCCTTCACCTTTTGGATCGTTTTCCGGGTGAACGGCGATCAGCGTCGGCACACCGAAACCACGCTTGTATTCTTCACGCACTTCGGTGCCTGGGCATTTAGGTGCAACCATCACCACGGTGATGTCTTTGCGGATCTGCTCACCCACTTCAACAATGTTAAAGCCATGGGAGTACCCCAAGGCGGCGCCATCTTTCATCAGCGGCTGTACGGCACGAACAACGGAAGTATGCTGTTTGTCTGGCGTCAGGTTAACAACCAGATCGGCCTGTGGGATCAGCTCTTCGTAAGTCCCGACTTTGAAACCGTTCTCGGTCGCTTTACGCCATGATGCACGCTTCTCATCAATGGCTTCTTTACGCAATGCATAGGCAATATCCAAACCAGAGTCGCGCATGTTCAGACCCTGGTTCAAACCCTGCGCACCACAGCCGACAATCACCACTTTTTTCCCTTTCAGGTAACCGGCTTCATCTGCAAACTCGTCACGCGCCATGAAACGGCACTTACCCAATTGCGCCAACTGCTGACGCAGGTTTAATGTGTTGAAATAGTTAGCCATGGTGATACTCCAATTAGATGTTGTATTTATACCCGCCGTCCTTCAAGTTACTTGGGTATAGCAAAATTATTTTCACCCCCGCTCTGTGTGAGCGAGATCTGTTGGATCCAATGTATAACAGGAATTGCGTTGCTTAAATTGATATATTACGAATGTGATATTGCAATTTATGCAACACTTCTGCTGCGAGCATACTAAAATGGATTTACGTGATCTCAAGCTGTTTCTGCATCTTGCTGAAAGTCATCACTTTGGCCGCACAGCCAAAGTGATGCACGTCAGTCCTTCAACACTTTCCCGGCAAATCCAACGGCTGGAAGAGACTCTAGGACAACCGCTGTTTCTGCGAGATAACCGCACCGTACAACTCACCGATGCTGGTGAACAACTGAAAATTTTTGCTCAGCAAACGCTGCTGCAATATCAGCAGTTGAAACATGCGCTTGGCCAGCATGGGCCATCGCTTAGCGGTGAACTTCGCCTGTTCTGCTCAGTTACCGCCGCCTACAGCCATCTACCCCCGATCCTTGACCGCTTCCGCGCCCAGCATCCGTTGGTGGAAATCAAACTGACTACGGGTGATGCCGCCGATGCGGTAGACAAAGTGCAATCAAATGAAGCCGATCTCGGGATCGCCGGGAGGCCGGAAACGCTGCCCACCAGCGTGGCTTTCACCCAAATTGGTGAAATCCCATTGGTGCTGATTGCTCCAGCCCTGCCTTGTGCGGTTCGTACCCAGGCTTTTGCTGAACAACCCGACTGGGCCAATATGCCCTTTATTCTGCCGGAACATGGCCCTTCACGAAAACGCATTGAGTTATGGTTCCGCCGCCAGCGCATCACTAACCCGCTGATCTACGCCACCGTCAGTGGACACGAAGCGATCGTCTCGATGGTTGCTTTGGGCTGTGGTATCGCGTTGATCCCTAGCGTGGTTGTAGACAATAGCCCGGAACCGGTACGCAACCGTATTTCCCAGTTGGAGAATGTTTCCATGGTCGAGCCTTTTGAACTGGGCGTATGCGTGCTGAAGAAACGCCTCAACGAACCGCTGATCGAGGCATTCTGGCATTTACTATGAACGAAATGCCATTTCGTTATGAACTCCATTAACTCATTCATTAAAAACTGAAAATACCCTATGGATTTCGAGTCACAGCTAGGCGGCGAGCGTGCTCATCCCCAGTCACTTACTTAAGTAAGTGACTGGGGTGAGTAAGCGCAGCCAACAACGCTGTGGTTTGAAAGACGACGGGTATTCATAAATCTTGCGGGTCAACCTGCTTCATCGCCTCAACCTGCATCAACCAGTGGTACAGCGGTTCCAACTGCTGAAAGCCCTGCGCCAACAACGTGACCAGATTGGCGCTGAAGAGTTTTTCCACTTCACTGTCAGTGACCATGACCGCAAAGGATTTGCGGTTGTACCAGGTGGCAATTTCTGCTGCCTGCTCTTTCACCAGCGGGCGCTTATAGCTCTCGCCCATCAGTTCGAACGGCGCTCGGCAGCAAGCCGCTATCTCTAAAAACGGCTTTGGCCTGCGCTGCAGGGTATGGCGAAATAAGTCCATCGTGGCTTTGTTGGCGCTGTAATATCCCAAGCCATAGCGCAGCATGTCTGGCCCCAGTTCAAAAAAGTACACCGGCGCATCTTTCCAATCCTTGCTTGGCCGCTTGAAGGTCAACCACATGCGGCTGCGGTAACGGGATTTATCATGAGAAAAGCGCGTGTCGCGATGAATACGCGACAGCGTTTTGCCGATTGCCGGGCGAGTCTCGAACTGCGGATCAATCGTTAGCATCGTCGGGCTCAGCGCATCCACCAGCGAACGAAACGGCGTTAATAACTCACGGTCATACACCGCACGATTGGCGTCAAACCATGCTTTGTCGTTTTCGATCCGCACCTGTTGAAGGAAATTCAACCCTTGCTGACTGAAGCCGGTAAACTGATTGACCATACGCTGTCCTTTTCGCTGCGTTCATCCCTGCAGGAAGAAACGGAATGCCGGGTTATCAGTCTCATCATGACAATCATAACCTAGCGCAGTCAGGTGCTGCTCAAACTCGGGATCGGTCTGCGAAAGCTCAAAACCCGCCAATACGCGGCCAAAGTCTGTACCGTGGCTGCGATAATGGAATAGAGAGATATTCCAATGAGTACCCAGCGTTTGCAGGAACTTAAGCAATGCCCCCGGTGACTCTGGAAATTCAAAGCTATAGAGCCGCTCCCGCAATGGTTTAGAAGGCCGGCCACCGACCATGTAACGTACATGCAGTTTCGCCATCTCATCGTCAGACAGATCAACCACCTGATAGCCACCATTGTTCAATTCATCAATGATTTCCAACCGTTCAGCATGGCCTCTACTCAGACGCACACCAACAAAGATGCAAGCGCTGTCGGCATCCGCATAACGGTAGTTGAACTCGGTTACCGAACGCCCACCAAGCAGTTGGCAGAATTTCAGGAAACTGCCCTTCTGTTCCGGTATGGTCACTGCCAGTAGTGCTTCGCGTTGTTCCCCCAACTCACAGCGTTCGGAAACATAACGCAGACCGTGGAAATTCACATTCGCGCCGGAAAGGATGTGTGCCAGCCTTTCACCCCGTATATTGTGCTGCTGCACATACTTCTTCAACCCTGCCAGCGCCAGCGCGCCAGAAGGTTCAGCGATAGCACGTACGTCTTCAAACAGGTCTTTCACCGCTGCGCAAATCGCGTCGCTATCGACAGTGATCACATCATCCAAATACTCGCGACACAGACGGAAGCTTTCATCACCAACACGTTTTACTGCGACACCTTCGGCAAACAGCCCTACGCGAGCCAGATCGACAGGATGCCCCGCATCCAGCGCAGCACGCAAGCAGGCTGAGTCTTCGGCTTCTACACCAATCACCTTGATTTGAGGCATCAATTGCTTGATCAGTACCGCGACCCCTGCCGCCAAGCCACCACCACCTACGGGAACAAAAACGCGATCCAGATGCGCATCCTGCTGCAACAGTTCCATCGCCAACGTACCCTGCCCAGCGATCACTGCGGGATGGTCAAACGGTGGTACAAAAGTCATCCCCTGTTGCCGCGAAAGCTCGATCGCCTTGGCTTTAGCCTCGTCGAAGTTTGCCCCGTGCAGCAACACCTCACCACCAAAACCACGCACCGCATCTATTTTGATATCCGCAGTGGACACGGGCATCACAATCAGGGTTTTGATCCCCAACCGGTTGCCAGAGAGCGCTACGCCTTGCGCATGATTTCCCGCAGAGGCGGTGATTATGCCACGCGCTTTCTGCTCTTCATCCAGGCTGGCGATCATCGCGTAAGCCCCACGCAGCTTGAAGCTGTGCACCGGCTGACGATCTTCGCGTTTCACCAGGATCGTATTACCGAGGCGCGAAGAGATCTTGCCCATCGTCTGTAACGGGGTGACCTGAGCCACCTCGTAAACTGGCGAGCGGAGAACCGCTCGCAAATATTCCGCGCCACAGGGAGCGTCGGGTAGGGGTTGCGATACTGCCATTATGCTTAGCCTCCCAGCTTGCTTTTGTCACGCACCGCGCCTTTATCGGCACTTGTCGCCAATGTGGCATAGGCACGCAGCGCGTAAGATACCTGACGTTCACGCGCTTTCGGCGTCCATGCAGCGTCCCCACGAGCCAATTCCGCTTCACGACGCGCAGCCAATACACTCTCTGGCACATCCAGCACCATGCTGCGTTTCGGGATATCAATATCGATCATGTCGCCTTCTTCGATCAGCGCTATCAGGCCACCGCTAGCCGCTTCAGGAGAAACGTGGCCAATCGACAGGCCAGAAGTACCGCCAGAGAAGCGACCATCGGTGATCAATGCGCAGGACTTACCCAGCCCCATTGACTTCAGATAAGTGGTTGGATACAGCATTTCCTGCATTCCGGGTCCACCTTTTGGCCCTTCGTAACGGATCACAACCACGTCACCGGCTACCACTTTCCCACCGAGGATCGCTTCAACGGCGGTATCCTGGCTCTCATAAACTTTTGCTGGCCCACGGAAGGTCAGGTTATCGCTGTCAACGCCAGCCGTTTTGACGATGCTGCCATCTTCTGCCATGTTGCCGTACAACACCGCCAAGCCGCCTTCAAGGCTGAAGGCATTTTCCAAAGAACGGATACAACCTTCAGCACGATCGTTGTCCAGCGTGTCCCAACGGCAATCCTGTGAAAATGCCTGCGTAGTGCGGATACCCGCTGGACCGGCACGGAACATCTTCTTCACGGCATCATCTTTGGTCAGCATGATGTCGTATTTTTCTAACGTTTCGGGCAGTTTCATCCCTAGAATATTGCTGACGTCACGATTCATTAAACCCGCACGATCCAGCTCACCAAGGATGGCCAATACCCCACCAGCACGGTGCACATCTTCCATATGATATTTTTGGGTACTTGGTGCCACTTTGCACAGATGCGGCACTTTGCGGGAAAGACGGTCAATATCTGCCATCGTGAAATCGACTTCACCTTCCTGCGCCGCTGCCAACAGGTGCAACACCGTGTTGGTTGAACCACCCATTGCAATATCCAAGGTCATGGCGTTTTCAAACGCCGCCTTGTTGGCAATACTACGTGGCAGCGCACTTTCATCATCCTGCTCATAGTAACGCTTAGTGAGCTCAACAATGCGTTTCCCGGCATTCAGGAACAGGTCTTTACGATCGGCATGCGTTGCCAGCAACGAGCCATTACCCGGTTGTGACAGACCCAGGGCTTCGGTCAGGCAGTTCATCGAGTTGGCAGTAAACATGCCCGAACAAGAACCACAGGTTGGACAGGCAGAGCGCTCTATCTGCGCGCTGTCAGCGTCGCTGACGTTGGGGTTGGCCCCTTGTATCATCGCGTCGATCAGGTCCAGTTTAATGATTTTGTCAGAAAGCTTGGTTTTGCCCGCTTCCATCGGACCACCAGAAACAAAGATCACCGGAATATTCAGGCGCAATGACGCCATTAACATCCCTGGGGTGATCTTGTCGCAGTTAGAAATACAGACCATCGCATCGGCACAGTGAGCATTCACCATGTATTCTACCGAGTCGGCAATCAGTTCGCGTGACGGCAGGGAATAGAGCATACCGCCGTGGCCCATGGCGATACCGTCATCTACCGCAATGGTGTTGAACTCTTTGGCGACGCCGCCAGAAGCCTCTATCTGTTCTGCAACCAGCTTACCCAGATCGCGCAGGTGCACATGCCCCGGAACGAACTGGGTAAAGGAGTTGACCACCGCAATAATCGGTTTGCCAAAATCGGCGTCGGTCATCCCGGTCGCGCGCCATAATGCGCGGGCACCCGCCATGTTGCGGCCATGCGTTGTGGTGGCGGAACGGTACTTAGGCATGCTCTTTTCACTCCAAATATTGTCATTTTGCAGGCGGCAAACGAACCGCCCGTTTGTTCGTGTCTGTCGTTACTCCCCTGACGATTTCAAGCTACAGCGTGAAAACGACGGGTAGCGTTGTTACTGATTGACCGGATCCAACCAGCCATACTTGTCTTCAGTTTTACCGGTGAACAGCCCAAAGAACGCCTGTTGGATCTCCTTGGTGACAGGACCGCACTTGCCAATACCCACCTGGATACCATCAACACTGCGCACTGGAGTGATCTCGGCTGCAGTTCCCGACATAAAGACTTCGTCCGCCAAGTACAGAGACTCACGAGAAAGTACCTGTTCACGCACTTCAAAGCCCATATCCTTCGCTAGCCTGATGATCGCATCGCGGGTAATACCCGGTAGTGCAGACGAGGTGAATGGCGGAGCAAATAATACCCCATCCTTCACTTCAAACAGGTTCTCGCCTGCTCCTTCAGAGATGTAACCATGTACATCCAGAGCAATCCCTTCCTGATAACCATGGCGGCGTGCTTCACTGCCCACCAACAGTGAGGAAAGATAGTTACCACCGGCTTTAGCCGCGGTAGGGATGGTGTTAGGTGCAGCACGGTGCCACGATGAAACCATTGCATCGATGCCTTGATCCAGCGCTTCTTCACCCAGATAAGCGCCCCAAGGAAACGCAGCGATGATCACGTCGGTTTTATAACCTGCAGGCGGGTTAACCCCCATACCAACATCCCCAATAAATACCAACGGACGAATATAAGCACTGACCAGATTATTTTTACGTAGCGTAGCGCGGCAGGCTTCCATTAACTCATCAACGCTTTGCGTTACCGGCATACGGTAAATTTTTGCTGAATCATGTAAACGTTGCATGTGTTCGCGATGGCGGAAAACAACCGGGCCCTTGTGAGAGTCGTAACAACGCACACCTTCGAATACCGAAGTTCCGTAGTGCAACGCATGTGACATAACGTGTACTTTGGCATCAGCCCAAGGAACCATATCACCATTGAACCAAATATAATCAGCTTTCTTCGTCATTGTTCTGTTCCTTTTGCACCCTCAGGCGCGTATTTGTTGTGAGGTTAGCTGCTGGATCTCAACGCTGGAGACATCCATCAGCTTACTTAACTGGGAAGACAGTAAATCCACAGAGCGCTGGCTGGCAACGGTCAATTCAATATTAATGTCGTTAGTGTTGATGCCCGCTGCCATATTCATAGCGCAGACTTGGAAGCCTCTATGGCGTACAACACGCAATACGCGCTCTAACATTTCAGGGCGGAAGCGGGCCTGAATCGAGAGTTGATGCTGCATCATGATACTTTCTCCAACATGGTTTCGTTACCTGCACCTGGTGGTACCAGTGGCCAAACATTCTCGAGTTCATCAATACAAACCTGAAGCAGATACGGGCCTTCGCTGTTTAGCAAGGCATCGAGGGCATCTGCAACCTGATCTTTACGGGTAATGCGCTGACCAAGAATACCGAAGGCACTGGCCAGTATCAGAAAATCAGGGTTATCAGAAAGATTGGTTTCACTGTAACGCCCATCAAAAAACAGTTGTTGCCACTGACGAACCATTCCCAAGCGTTGGTTGTCCAGTAAAACGATTTTAAGCGGTAACTGTTTTCGCTTTATGGTACCCAGTTCCTGAACGTTCATCATGAAAGAGCCATCTCCAGACACGCAGATCACCGCATCCTCCGGGCGGGCTACCTGTGCCCCAACCGCGGCAGGAATGCCAAACCCCATCGTCCCCAACCCACTGGAGGTAATAAAGTTTTCGGGACGTTCGAAGGTCATGTGCTGAGCCGCCCACATCTGGTGCTGGCCTACGTCAGTTGTGACGACGGTATTCGCGGGCATGCATTCAGAGAGTTGTTTGAGAAACAGGGGAGCATAAATAGGTTGACCAGGGTGATCGTAACGCCAAGGGTGAAGCTCTTTCAGTTCAGCAACTCGCTGCAGCCAGGTTGCGATACTCAGTGGTTGTTGCAGTGCTGGCAGCAGCTTTTTTAAATCCCCCTGAAGAGCAACATGCGCCTGGCGCAGCTTACTCATCTCTGCCGGGTCAATATCCATATGAATAACCTTGGCATGTGGCGCAAAAGCATTCAATTTGCCGGTCACGCGATCGTCAAAACGCGCACCAACGGCGATCAACAGATCGCACTCCTGTACCGCTAAGTTGGCCGCTTTAGTCCCGTGCATACCCAACATACCAAGATAGTACGGATTATCGGCGTCTGGTGTACCTAATCCTTTCAACGTGGCAACCGTTGGCATTCTGGTTACAGCGACAAAATCACGCAATGTCGTCACCGCTTGCGCCATGCCTACGCCACCCCCGACATACAGCATCGGCTTTTTCGCCTGAGCCAGTAGTTGTTTCGCTACTACCAGTTCAGACACAGGATGTTCGAGTTCATCTTCTACCGGCAACAGGTGAGGTGGTAAATCCCCTTGCGCCAGTTGGATGTCCTTCGGGATATCGATCAATACCGGGCCAGGGCGGCCGCTGGTAGCAATGGCGAAAGCCTCCGCCATAATCCCCGGCAGTGCTTCAAGCGACTCAACCAGGAAACTGTGTTTTGTGCAGGCCAAAGACAGGCCCAGAACATCGATCTCTTGAAAAGCATCGGTGCCAATCAACTGCGACCCAACCTGCCCAGTGATCGCGACTACCGGTACTGAGTCCAGCAGTGCATCTGCCAAACCAGTGATCAGATTGGTCGCTCCTGGCCCCGAAGTGGCGATACAAACGCCAACTTTACCACTCGAACGGGCGTAACCGATAGCGGCGATCGCCGCACCCTGTTCATGGCGGCACAGCAGGTGTTCTACCCCACCGTCATACAACGCATCATAGACAGGCATAATTGCGCCCCCCGGATAACCGAATACGGTATCCACTCCCTGCGCTCGCAACGCTTGAACTACCCACTGAGCACCATTCATGGTTATTCCCCCACCTTGCTGCGAGATTTGCAGTATTTTCTTCCGTTATTCATTCTCTGCTCCTCGATTCACTTTTCCATTGCATAAAAAAACCCCCGAACCTTGTGGTGCGGGGGTTTTCTTGCGATTCCGGCTTGTTTTCTAAGCCTTTCTTCGTCCAAGTGCAGCCCCGCACTGTGGGATAATAATCACCACCACGTTAATCAAAACTAGGCTAATCACTTGGGTTAGGGATTTCATAATAGGGCTGTTCACTGTGCTCAGTACGAACTAATGCCTACAGAGTTATCATAGCCACATGTGGTATGACAACATTTTTTTGCGTTAATTTTCGTCATCACCCAACCGATTATTAATAAAAAATCAATTAATTCAATTAGTAATACGGTAACTTAGTATGTTGGTATTAACTGACATTTCCGTTCCCGATACGAAATTGGCTCTACCGGCGCTATCCCTCACAGTAACGGCAATCGTCATTCTTTGCTTTTACCCATCATACTCAGCATTCGTGGCCCTGTTGTAATCAGTAATAAACATGGCGAAAAAATGCGTATCAACTCGAAATGAATAATTAACTTTCTGAAGTAGAGTAATTTTAACCGTCTATCACTACGCAAATTACTCATTCCCTGAGCGCAGATATCAACGGAATACCGCATCATGAATGCCTTCTGCAAGGAGAGTAATATGTCATTGGCAGTAATCTATACACGCGCCACGATCGGTGTGCAGGCACCTTCTGTTACGGTAGAAGTTCATATCAGTAATGGATTACCCGGCCTAACACTGGTCGGTCTACCAGAAACCACGGTAAAAGAAGCACGCGATCGGGTACGTAGTGCATTAATCAACAATGGGTTCACCTTTCCGGCCAAACGAATCACGGTCAATCTGGCTCCAGCTGACTTGCCTAAAGAAGGTGGGCGTTATGATTTACCCATTGCGCTCGCCATTCTCGCGGCTTCAGAACAAATCCCTTCAGATCGGCTGGCACACCATGAGTTTCTCGGTGAGCTAGCGCTTTCAGGGTCACTAAGACCGGTCAACGGTGCTATACCTGCAGCGATAGCCGCTATTGAGGCAAAACGTGAACTTATTCTGGCTACCGCCAACGGTCAAGAAGTAGGGCTACTACCCCAAAGCACCACACGGGTAGCAAGCCATTTGTTGGAGGTATGTGCATTCCTGCAAGGAAAAAGTGAGCTCCCGATTGCTGTCACGTCTCCCGCAGCTGAAGGAACAACGGAAACCGCTGACATTCAGGAAATTATCGGTCAGGAGCAAGCCAAAAGAGCACTGGAAATCGCAGCAGCAGGTGGCCATAACCTATTATTGCTTGGTCCACCGGGTACCGGAAAAACCATGCTAGCCAGCCGCCTTAACAGTTTGTTACCCCCATTGAGCGACCAAGAGGCTCTTGAAAGTGTCGCCATTGCCAGCTTATCCCATCACCGAGATGAAAAGTTGCCTTGGCGCCAGCGGCCATTTCGAGCCCCACACCACAGCGCATCCATGGCTGCCTTGGTCGGTGGAGGATCTTTGCCTCGCCCTGGGGAAATATCGATGGCGCATAATGGTGTACTGTTTCTCGATGAATTACCTGAGTTTGAAAGGCGTGTTTTGGACGCACTACGCGAACCCCTGGAATCGGGCGAAATTGTCATTTCACGTGCCAGTGCCAAAGTTTGTTTTCCCGCTAGGGTACAGTTAATTGCAGCGATGAATCCAAGCCCAACAGGGCACTATCAGGGAATGCTCAACCGTACGCCTCCACAGCAAATCTTGCGCTATCTAGGGCGCCTTTCTGGCCCATTTCTCGACCGATTTGACTTATCGATCGAAGTGCCACTGTTACCTCCGGGAGTACTCAGCAAACAACGTAATCTCGGAGAAAATAGTTCACAGGTCCGAGAACGAGTACTAAGGGCCCGCGAACGACAGATGGAACGTTCGGGAAAGATAAATGCGCTGCTGAGTAACCAAGAGGTTGATAGGTATTGTCATCTGCCTGTGGCAGAAGCGGAGTTTCTCGAGGGAACACTGAGTAAATTGGGGTTATCAGTTCGAGCCTGGCATCGCATCCTAAAAGTGGCTCGTACATTGGCCGATTTGGACGGAGAAAAAGATATAGATAAACGTCACCTTAGCGAAGCACTCAGCTACCGTAGTATGGATCGCCTTTTACTGCAGTTGCATCGAAGTCTAGAGTAAAACGGGGCCAAAAGGCCCCATGATGATCAATCGTCAGTTTCCGTGTAATCTTCTATCGCGTCAGCCTGTGGCTTGCCGCCTGATAACGTATGGAACTTTTTCGGGCGACGGGTACGCGCAAGATATTTGGACCATACTTTCTCTTGCTCGGTAACTGGCTCACGTTCACCACGGCACACAGCGACGAACAGCTGTTCTTCTTCTGTGGCTGGCTGACGTTTGCCGGCATCCAGTTCATTGAAGGCATAGCCGAAACGCTCTAGTAATTGTGCTTCTTTAATGGTGAAATCGCCGTGACGGGAGAACCCGCGAGGATAATGCTTATTATCAAAAAAACGATTGGTCGTGGTGAAGCTATCCGCCATCTGACACGCTCCTAATTCTCTCATGGCCGCGCTGTTTATGGCGCGGAGTATTAGATAGGCTTGAGATTGTGTAAAACAAAAAATTTATATCTAGAAGATAAATAATTTTGGAGACTAGTGTGGATACCGAATTACTGAAAACCTTTTTGGAGGTCAGTAGGACACGTCACTTTGGCAGAGCAGCGGAATCACTGTACTTAACGCAATCTGCGGTAAGTTTCCGCATCCGACAACTTGAAAATCAACTAGGTGCAAGTTTATTCACCCGTCACCGCAATAATATTCGTCTGACACCGGCGGGAGAACGTTTGTTACCCTATGCAGAAAACTTGATGCATACCTGGCAGTTGGCAAAAAAAGACGTGGTACGCTCGCTGCAACATACCGAATTTTCAATTGGTGCTACGGCCTCGCTATGGGAAGCTTACCTGACAACCTGGTTGCAATCTCTTTACCAGTACCGAGAATCACTGCAAGTTGAGGCGAGGGTTGCGTTACGTCATTCATTGGTGAAACAGTTGCATGAAAGGCAGCTCGACTTGCTCATTACCACAGAGCCACCAAAGATGGATGAGCTGGCAAGCCAAGCTTTGGGTAACTTTTCTTTGCGATTGTTTTCCTCTGCATTACGCGATAAACAAGCGCCCATGCCTTATGTCAAACTAGAATGGGGAGCAGACTTTCACACACATGAAAACAGCATGTTAGAAAACGATAACATGCCAGTATTGACTACCACTTCGGCACACCTAACTCGCCAATTGCTCGAAACAACTGGCGGCTGTGCTTTTCTTCCCTGCCAATGGGAAAAAGAATATCCACAATTGAGCGCTGTCGCAGATGTACAACCCATCATTCGCCCTCTGTATGCAGTCTGGCTGCAAAACAGCGATCAACAACAATTAATCCGAGAACTGCTAAAAATGCCTTTAAACACCTCTATATGAGGCGTTATGACGTCTTCAGATTCAGAGCACTGTATGTCACCCATCGCCTTCTGGCAGCCGATAAAACAACGGGATACTTTGAAATATTTTATCTGCTAGGGGTAATCCGTATCATTGAAATAATATAACTCGGGATTAATACGCCAAACAGAGCCATAAATAGGATGGCTATACTGCCAGTAAAGTGTATTCGTCGACGGCAGCGGTTAGGATGTTTTTCAAGTTGAACTCGCCTGAAGTAGCATTGGTAAAAATCTTTACGCCAAAAATTTCAATGGGTAATCAGCTTGTTGCTTATCAATAACCTCATATTTTTCTTCATTACCAACAGGCCATGTTTGGAGTTATTTACCGCACAGTTTTATCATCGCTTTGAAAATATAGGGGCACGCCTCCGATATAAACAGTATTGAATTGGGTACAACTTCTTCAGCAGGAGTTTCAGGCAAGCTTTATAAAAAAATGAGCATGAGAGAAATATTCAAGGAAAAAAAACCCTTTGCGTAAGCAAAGGGTTTTAAATTTGTGGCAGGGGCGGAGAGACTCGAACTCCCAACACCCGGTTTTGGAGACCGGTGCTCTACCAATTGAACTACGCCCCTAAATAGGGTGGCGGAACGGACGGGGCTCGAACCCGCGACCCCCTGCGTGACAGGCAGGTATTCTAACCAACTGAACTACCGCTCCACCGATTCTTTTACGTTGCATTTTTCAATGCTGGCAAAAACACGCTCGTGTCTATGCCTATTACCAGGTGTCACTCTGATAACGCTTATTTAATGCCTGGCAGTGTCCTACTCTCGCATGGGGAGACCCCACACTACCATCGGCGCTACGGCGTTTCACTTCTGAGTTCGGCATGGGGTCAGGTGGGACCACCGCGCTATTGCCGCCAGGCAAATTCTGTTTCATCCCAACCGCTCACGCTTCTCTCGCGTGCAGCCATCAGAACCAATCCGGAACTTTCGCTGAAAACCGACTCTTTTCTCTCAAATCCAAAACACCTTCGGTGTTGTAAGGTTAAGCCTCACGGATCATTAGTACTGGTTAGCTCAATGCATCGCTGCACTTACACACCCAGCCTATCAACGTCTTAGTCTTAAACGTTCCTTCAGGGACCTTAAAGGCCCAGGGAAGACTCATCTCGAGGCAAGTTTCGCGCTTAGATGCTTTCAGCGCTTATCTTTTCCGCACTTAGCTACCGGGCAGTGCCATTGGCATGACAACCCGAACACCAGTGGTGCGTTCACTCCGGTCCTCTCGTACTAGGAGCAACCCCTCTCAATCTTCCAACGCCCACGGCAGATAGGGACCGAACTGTCTCACGACGTTCTAAACCCAGCTCGCGTACCACTTTAAATGGCGAACAGCCATACCCTTGGGACCTACTTCAGCCCCAGGATGTGATGAGCCGACATCGAGGTGCCAAACACCGCCGTCGATATGAACTCTTGGGCGGTATCAGCCTGTTATCCCCGGAGTACCTTTTATCCGTTGAGCGATGGCCCTTCCATTCAGAACCACCGGATCACTAAGACCTACTTTCGTACCTGCTCGAGCCGTCACTCTCGCAGTCAAGCTAGCTTATGCCTTTGCACTAACCTCACGATGTCCGACCGTGATTAGCTAACCTTCGTGCTCCTCCGTTACTCTTTGGGAGGAGACCGCCCCAGTCAAACTACCCACCAGACACTGTCCTCACCCCAGATTATGGGGCAGAGTTAGAACATCAAACATTAAAGGGTGGTATTTCAAGGTTGGCTCCATGCAGACTGGCGTCCACACTTCAAAGCCTCCCACCTATCCTACACATCAAGGCTCAATGTTCAGTGTCAAGCTATAGTAAAGGTTCACGGGGTCTTTCCGTCTTGCCGCGGGTACACTGCATCTTCACAGCGAGTTCAATTTCACTGAGTCTCGGGTGGAGACAGCCTGGCCATCATTACGCCATTCGTGCAGGTCGGAACTTACCCGACAAGGAATTTCGCTACCTTAGGACCGTTATAGTTACGGCCGCCGTTTACTGGGGCTTCGATCAAGAGCTTCGCGTTGCCGCTAACCCCATCAATTAACCTTCCAGCACCGGGCAGGCGTCACACCGTATACGTCCACTTTCGTGTTTGCACAGTGCTGTGTTTTTATTAAACAGTTGCAGCCAGCTGGTATCTGCGACTGGCTTCAGCTCCGAGAGCAAGTCTCTTCACCTACGTGCCAGCGTGCCTTCTCCCGAAGTTACGGCACCATTTTGCCTAGTTCCTTCACCCGAGTTCTCTCAAGCGCCTGAGTATTCTCTACCTGACCACCTGTGTCGGTTTGGGGTACGATTCTGTGTTACCTGATGCTTAGAGGCTTTTCCTGGAAGCTGGGCATCAACCACTTCGCCACCGTAGTGACTCGTCATCACGCCTCAGGGTTGATATGCAACCGGATTTACCAGGTCACACCCCCTACACGCTTAAACCGGGACAACCGTCGCCCGGCTAGCCTAGCCTTCTTCGTCCCCCCTTCGCAGTAACACCGAGTACAGGAATATTAACCTGTTTCCCATCGACTACGCTTTTCAGCCTCGCCTTAGGGGTCGACTCACCCTGCCCCGATTAACGTTGGACAGGAACCCTTGGTCTTCCGGCGAGCGGGCTTTTCACCCGCTTTATCGTTACTTATGTCAGCATTCGCACTTCTGATACCTCCAGCAGACCTCACAGTCCACCTTCAACGGCTTACAGAACGCTCCCCTACCCAACAACGCCTAAGCGTCGCTGCCGCAGCTTCGGTGCATGGTTTAGCCCCGTTACATCTTCCGCGCAGGCCGACTCGACCAGTGAGCTATTACGCTTTCTTTAAATGATGGCTGCTTCTAAGCCAACATCCTGGCTGTCTGTGCCTTCCCACATCGTTTCCCACTTAACCATGACTTTGGGACCTTAGCTGGCGGTCTGGGTTGTTTCCCTCTTCACGACGGACGTTAGCACCCGCCGTGTGTCTCCCGTGATAACATTCTTCGGTATTCGGAGTTTGCATCGGGTTGGTAAGCCGGGATGGCCCCCTAGCCGAAACAGTGCTCTACCCCCGAAGATGAGTTCACGAGGCGCTACCTAAATAGCTTTCGGGGAGAACCAGCTATCTCCCGGTTTGATTGGCCTTTCACCCCCAGCCACAAGTCATCCGCTAATTTTTCAACATTAGTCGGTTCGGTCCTCCAGTTAGTGTTACCCAACCTTCAACCTGCCCATGGCTAGATCACCGGGTTTCGGGTCTATACCTTGCAACTAGACGCCCAGTTAAGACTCGGTTTCCCTACGGCTCCCCTATTCGGTTAACCTTGCTACAAAATATAAGTCGCTGACCCATTATACAAAAGGTACGCAGTCACCCCCATTAAGAAGGCTCCCACTGCTTGTACGTACACGGTTTCAGGTTCTATTTCACTCCCCTCGCCGGGGTTCTTTTCGCCTTTCCCTCACGGTACTGGTTCACTATCGGTCAGTCAGGAGTATTTAGCCTTGGAGGATGGTCCCCCCATATTCAGACAGGATGTCACGTGTCCCGCCCTACTCATCGAACTCACAGAATGTGCATTTTAGTGTACGGGGCTATCACCCTTTACTGCGCGACTTTCCAGACGCTTCCACTAACACACACCCTGATTCAGGTTCTGGGCTGTTCCCCGTTCGCTCGCCGCTACTGGGGGAATCTCGGTTGATTTCTTTTCCTCGGGGTACTTAGATGTTTCAGTTCCCCCGGTTCGCCTCCTGCCACTATGTATTCATGACAGGATAGTGCAACGAATTGCACTGGGTTTCCCCATTCGGGTATTGCCGGTTGTAACGCTTCATATCAGCTTACCGACACTTATCGCAGATTAGCACGCCCTTCATCGCCTCTGACTGCCTAGGCATCCACCGTGTACGCTTAGTCACTTAACCTCACAACCCGAAGATGTTTCCATCGTTCGTGCTGCAAACATTTGAGAGACTCTCTGACAGGTTAGTCCTTATCTCAATACTTTTACGGAGAGATAAGTTTCAGCTGTCAGGTTTCAATTTTCAGCTTGTTCCAGATTGTTAAAGAGCAATATCTTAAACACGACTCGAAAGTCATCTTTAAGATATTCGGTGATAATGTCTTTCACTCATTATCGAATTGGCGTCCCCAAGGGGATTCGAACCCCTGTTACAGCCGTGAAAGGGCAGTGTCCTAGGCCTCTAGACGATGGGGACCCGAAATTTGCTTATCGAATCACCGATTCGATAATTTCGGGTAAAGGTGAGATTTTTCAAGAAAAATCGAGCGCCATTGTGATTTGTCACTGCATTTGACAGCCACAAACCGCACAGCACTTAACCACCCATACCACAGGTTTTTTGCTCATTACTTTTCATCAGACAATCTGTGTGGACACTGCACTCAACTAATATCTTTAGGTAAGGAGGTGATCCAACCGCAGGTTCCCCTACGGTTACCTTGTTACGACTTCACCCCAGTCATGAATCACAAAGTGGTAAGCGCCCTCCCGAAGGTTAAGCTACCTACTTCTTTTGCAACCCACTCCCATGGTGTGACGGGCGGTGTGTACAAGGCCCGGGAACGTATTCACCGTAGCATTCTGATCTACGATTACTAGCGATTCCGACTTCATGGAGTCGAGTTGCAGACTCCAATCCGGACTACGACGTACTTTATGAGGTCCGCTTGCTCTCGCGAGGTCGCTTCTCTTTGTATACGCCATTGTAGCACGTGTGTAGCCCTACTCGTAAGGGCCATGATGACTTGACGTCATCCCCACCTTCCTCCGGTTTATCACCGGCAGTCTCCTTTGAGTTCCCGACCGAATCGCTGGCAACAAAGGATAAGGGTTGCGCTCGTTGCGGGACTTAACCCAACATTTCACAACACGAGCTGACGACAGCCATGCAGCACCTGTCTCACGGTTCCCGAAGGCACTAAGCTATCTCTAGCAAATTCCGTGGATGTCAAGAGTAGGTAAGGTTCTTCGCGTTGCATCGAATTAAACCACATGCTCCACCGCTTGTGCGGGCCCCCGTCAATTCATTTGAGTTTTAACCTTGCGGCCGTACTCCCCAGGCGGTCGATTTAACGCGTTAGCTCCGGAAGCCACGCCTCAAGGGCACAACCTCCAAATCGACATCGTTTACAGCGTGGACTACCAGGGTATCTAATCCTGTTTGCTCCCCACGCTTTCGCACCTGAGCGTCAGTCTTTGTCCAGGGGGCCGCCTTCGCCACCGGTATTCCTCCAGATCTCTACGCATTTCACCGCTACACCTGGAATTCTACCCCCCTCTACAAGACTCTAGCTTGCCAGTTTCAAATGCAGTTCCCAAGTTAAGCTCGGGGATTTCACATCTGACTTAACAAACCGCCTGCGTGCGCTTTACGCCCAGTAATTCCGATTAACGCTTGCACCCTCCGTATTACCGCGGCTGCTGGCACGGAGTTAGCCGGTGCTTCTTCTGCGAGTAACGTCAATGAACAGTGCTATTAACACTGAACCCTTCCTCCTCGCTGAAAGTGCTTTACAACCCGAAGGCCTTCTTCACACACGCGGCATGGCTGCATCAGGCTTGCGCCCATTGTGCAATATTCCCCACTGCTGCCTCCCGTAGGAGTCTGGACCGTGTCTCAGTTCCAGTGTGGCTGGTCATCCTCTCAGACCAGCTAGGGATCGTCGCCTAGGTGAGCCATTACCCCACCTACTAGCTAATCCCATCTGGGCACATCCGATGGTGTGAGGCCCGAAGGTCCCCCACTTTGGTCTTGCGACGTTATGCGGTATTAGCCACCGTTTCCAGTAGTTATCCCCCTCCATCGGGCAGTTTCCCAGACATTACTCACCCGTCCGCCGCTCGTCACCCAGGGAGCAAGCTCCCCTGTGCTACCGCTCGACTTGCATGTGTTAGGCCTGCCGCCAGCGTTCAATCTGAGCCATGATCAAACTCTTCAATTAAAAGCTTGATTTGCTTCAACTCGTGAAGCGATGCTCGAAAATTAACTTTCGTAATAATTCATTCGCATGAATTACTGCTTGGTCACTCTTCAAGACTTGATATTTTTTTGCTGCCTAAGCAGCTGGATATCGTCTTGTGAGTGCCCACACAGATTGTCTGATAAATTGTTAAAGAGCGTTGGTTACCGGAAACTTTCACGGTAACGCGGGAGGCAGATAATACGCTTTCCCGCTGAAGAGTCAAGCCATTTTCTTATTAAGAAGTGGTGTTTTCACCGGCTTGCTGCTTCCTGCCTGGGCAACCTGCTTTGCTATAAAGAAGTCGTTGTTCCCGGTCAGTGGAGGCGCATTATAGGGCGTTCTAAAAACACCGCAACCCCTAATTTCATTTTTTTTTCCAACCGTCGAATGTTTAATCAATACTCTCGCAAATCGGCAGTTTTTTCAACGAATTAAAGCCATAGCCCTGCAATACAGGCAATAAAGCGTCAGTGCTTTCATTGAGTATCATGCAATAGGCCAGATTTTCTTCCTGAGATGAGACCAAATCTTCCTGAGTAGAAATAAGCCAGGCAGCTCGACGCGCAATGGCGGCACCAGAATCGACCAGACGGGTCCCTTCAGGTAACACTTGTACCAACTCTTCAGATAATAAAGGAAAATGAGTACACCCAAGGACCACCGTGTCTGGTGGTTCGCGCATGTTCAACCACGGTTGCAATATCCTCTTCAGCGTCGTCAACGGTACTGATTCGCCATGCAGCTTGGCTTCTGCCAATTCCACCAATTCTGAGGAGCCGAGCAGTTCAATTTTGCAATCTGCTGCGAAACGCTCAATGAGCTCACGGGTATAGGTACGCTGGACGGTACCGCGCGTTGCCAACAGACCAACAATACCATTAGCTGTGAGTTTCGCCGCAGGCTTGATAGCCGGCACGACACCCACTACCGGGCAAACAAAATGCTCACGCAGCGCAGGCAGAGATACGGTACTCGCTGTATTACAGGCAATGATGACAAGCGCTAAAGGATGATACTGCTGAACGGCGCTAACAATTTCCAGCACGCGCGCGATGATAAACTCTTCGGATTTCTCACCGTAGGGGAATGCCAGGTTATCGAAGGCATAAATATAGTGGAGATCCGGCAATAGCTGCCGAACCTCCTGATACACTGACAGGCCACCAACACCTGAATCAAAGACCAGTACCGTTGGTCGCACAGCCGCATTGGTGTTAGAAGGTATAGTTTCCAGTGAGATAGAATTCTCTTCCTGGGGTGACGTAGCCATAAGCTGTCTCATAATCTTTATCAAACAGGTTGGCGATTCTACCACGAACTGTCAGATGTGATGTGACAGGATACGAAACTGCGAGATCCCACAGGCTGACACCACCCAATTTAAGAGTACGAGTCTGATAGCCACTGTAATCACGATCGTATCGTTCCCCCAGATACTGATACGTTACCGCCCAATCCAAATCATAGAGCTGCCAATCCAATTCATATTTAACCTGTTGCTTGGAACGCCGCAGTAAGGCTTCATGGGTCTGCCCATTACGTGGATCAACATAGTCATAACTGACTTGATGTGTTAACGGGCCAGTATCAAATAAAGCGCTAGCTTCAATACCTTTAATCGTTGCCTGCCCCACGTTGTAATACAGTGAACCAGAACCACTATAAATGTAGTCAATCAGATTATTGACTTCGTTGCGATAACCCGTGATACGCCAGTTCACTGGGCCGGTCAATCCTTCAAATCCGCCTTCCCACTGTTTACTCTCTTCTGGCTTCAGATTGGGATTACCGCCAAAGTGGCCGTATTGTTGTCCAAGATTGGGTGCCTTGAACGCTGTGCCATAAGAAGCAATCGCACGATACCCTGCAATAAACTCCCAAGCAGCGCTGGTTTGCCAAGTATCATGCCAGCCGAATGCCGAGTTATCATCCCCCCGCACCGCCCATTCCAGAGTGACAGCGTCAAATTTTTGTTGGGCCGTGAGGTAAAGACCCGCATTGCGCTGACTCTTACTGTCGGTGACAGAAGCCGTGCCTGGCTCCAACTTCTGTTGCTGCCAATCAATGCCCGTGCTGATACTCCCTTGCCCAACCCGGAAGTTGTTTCCCCACTGCACATTATATTGTGTGGAGTCATCGAGAGTGGAAGAGGTCGAATAACGGCCATATTTGGGATCATAGTTATAGTCTTTACTGTGGGCGTAGCTCGCCGTCAGCCGTGTTGCATAAATTCCTTTGCGATATTGCAAACCGCTATCCCAAGACTGACTGTATAGCTGGCGAGTATCTGGCAATGCATCAGAATGCAGAGGGTCCTGATAGTTACCATCGTATCCGGTGCGATTATCATATCCATAACCACGCATAAAACCGCCCAACTGCTCGGTGAATTGATGCTGCAGTTCACCATACAGCGATTTACTCATAAAACCATCGCGATCGGGTTGTGCCGGATTACCAAAACTGTCAGGCAGATTCGCTACCACATCATAGCCTTTGGTATAGGTGTAGTTACCCGCTACGGTCACAAGGGTATTTTCACCTAATTGTTGTTGAGTCGCGCCGTCATATGCCTGAAAACCTTTGGAGCCTATACCCGCTGAAAGCGTGGTGCCAATCTTCTCGCGTGTAGTAATGATGTTGATGACCCCGCCGATAGCGTCGGAGCCATATACAGCAGAACGAGCGCCGCGGATATACTCAACCCTCTGTACCAAGGAAATCGGGATCTGGCTCAAGTCTGATGAGCCACTGAGCCCGGCCTGATTCAGCCTAACGCCATCAATCAATAACAGCACATGTCGGGATTCGGTACCGCGGATAAACACGGCGGAACTCTGCCCCAACCCACCATTTTGGGAAATATCAACACCCGGCAAGCGACGCATAACATCAATCACACTTTTAGCCTGCCAGCGCTCGATATCATCACGCGTCACCACAGAAGTGGGGGCCAATACGGAAGATACCGGCTGAGGAAAGCGGTTGGCAGTTACCACCAGCTTATCGTGATTATTATCGGAGGTGTTGTCTTGCGCCAAACCAGAAAAGGCCGTCACGGAGGAAACCACCGCCAGCAGGGTATTTTTTATCATTGTCATTACGAAAAGCATCCAAACTTAATTGGCGGATGCCGCAGGCCCACAGCCGATAATTCGCGACGGCCATGGATATTGCGACGTACACCGGCAGGTTTTCGGGCTTGGGATTTGCAGGTTGTTTCTCTACCTACACCGGGCGATGACTTCCCATCCAGCAGTGGACAGTGTCTGCGTCATTTAACGTTTATACCCGTCGCCCTTTAAGTTGCAGCGGCGTTGTCCTCCGCCTGCTGCTCGAAGTTATTCGGGTATAGAAATGGGTGAAACGTATTCCAGGTTAAGACGCTATCGCCGTGACTTCCCCTTACCGCTGCGCGTCAGCTCCAGATTTGCACTGGATTCCCTTTTAACTCGCTGCTTGAGGCCGGATGGCAATGCTACGATCAATGAAAATAGATAGCTAGACCACCAACGCCACTATCACTCGTAGACATCACAAAACTGGACTTCACGGACTGATTCCCTACAATCCCCCGCAGATCCAATTTGCCTGACGAGAAGAGCATGACACCCGAAATTTTGCCTATTGAACGCTATGAGGACCAACTGGCAGAGAAAACTACCCGTCTGAAGACGATGATGTTGCCGTTCACGGCTCCTGAGCCGGAGGTGTTCAGTTCACAGGTTGAGCACTACCGTATGCGTGCTGAATTCCGTATTTGGCACGATGAAGCTGATATGTACCACATCATGTTCGATCAGCAGACAAAACAGCGCATCCGTGTCGACGCTTTCCCAGCCGCCAGCAAACTGATTAATCAGCTAATGTGTGCGCTGATGACGGCCATCAAGCCAAACCCTACGCTACGCCATAAACTGTTCCAGATTGATTATCTGTCGACGCAGAGCGGAAAAATCATGGCATCCCTGCTTTACCACCGCAAGCTGGATGAGCAGTGGCAACAGGAAGCCACAACGTTACGTGACGTATTGCGTGCACAAGGGTTCGACCTGCATCTGATTGGCCGCGCTTCGAAGATGAAAGTCCTGCTAGACCAGGACCATGTTGATGAAGTGCTGCAAGTTGGTGGCAGAGACATGATTTACCGCCAAGTAGAAAACAGTTTCACCCAGCCAAACGCCGGAGTGAACGTGAAAATGTTGGAATGGGCTTTAGCCGTTACCCAAGGTTCAAAAGGCGATCTGTTGGAACTGTATTGTGGTAATGGCAACTTCTCTCTGGCCCTGGCACGCAACTTCGAACGTGTATTGGCCACTGAGATAGCCAAGCCTTCCGTGGCAGCAGCACAATACAACATCGCGGCCAATCATATCGACAACGTACAGATTATACGTATGGCTGCGGAAGAGTTTACACAAGCGATGAACGGCATTCGTGAGTTTAACCGTCTGCAAGGCATAGACCTGAGTAGCTATAATTGTGAAACAATTTTCGTCGATCCTCCGCGCAGTGGATTAGATGACGAAACGGTGAAGATGGTACAAGCCTATCCACGCATTCTTTATATCTCCTGCAATCCTGAATCGCTGTGCGCCAATCTGGGCACATTGCAGGCAACTCATCAAATCACCCGGCTAGCGCTGTTCGATCAATTCCCCTATACCCACCATATGGAATGCGGTGTGCTACTGGAAAAATTTGCTTAACCGGTTGGGATGCAGATGGGGGCCACACTACCCCATCTGCTTATTTTTATTGCAAAGACCTTTCTACCTGTGCTTTACGCGCTTTCAGTTTCAAACTAATCCAGAAAACCAGTGCCACGCAAATAAGCGCCGGCAGGAAGTTAGAACCCATCTGTGGATATTCCGCACGCACGTAGGCACTGAATGCGAGTATCCCCAACAGGAAGCAGGCTGCGACCAATTTTGGTATACCATCGGACATAGGCTGATTCAGGTAACGCTGATGCAGGCAATATACCGCCAGCGCTAAAGCAATCAACGGGAAGATCGAAAACGGCACTGCAGAGCTGAACAGCGCGGTGAAAGCGCCGTTAATAGATAGGCCAGCAATAAATGCCAGCATCAACGTTCCATTCTCACGACATGATTTTTCCATCACTTTCACCTTTATATACGTGGGATACAGATGCTTTCTCTTGTTCACGGCGATACCAGTAGTAAGCCCCTTTGGAAATCATCCGTAGCTGCAAGACTAAACGTTCTTCAAGCTGCCTCCGTTGCTCGATATCAACATCCAAAGCTTCGGCACCGGCACTAAACACAATAGTCACCATGGCTTCCGCCTGCGCTTCAGTAAAGCTGCGCGGCGTATGATTTTCCAGCTCAAGGTAATCTGCCAGTTCAGCGATAAAATGTTGAATTTCTCGCGCTACCGCTGCACGGAAGGCGGCGGAAGTTCCGGAACGCTCGCGTAATAATAATCGGAAGGCATTAGGATTATTACCGATAAACTCCATAAAGGTAGAAACCGACGTTCGGATCACACTTCCACCTTTGGCAATCCGCTGGCGTGCTTGTCGCATCAACTGGCGCAGCATCAAACCGCTCTCGTCCACCATGGTAAGGCCAAGTTCGTCCACGTCGCGAAAATGACGATAAAACGAAGTGGGAGCAATACCTGCTTCACGCGAGACTTCGCGCAGGCTAAGGCTAGCAAAACTACGTTCAGCACTGAGTTGGCTGAAAGCCGCTTCAATCAGGGAACGACGCGTCCGTTCTTTTTGTTGTGCTCTGACGCCCATATGCATATCTGGATAACATCCCTTCTCTCAGTCTAACGTCGCAGAACTGGCAATATAGCAAATTTATGGCAACAACATTATAGACAAACACGTCTTGTCACAGTTCCGTATCACATCGATTGCGCTTTGTCCCAAAAAGCCTAATGTTCATTGGGCTGGCAACACGATGGTGTTAAGATACCGTTGTAAATTTGTATAAGAACAGGTCACTTCCACATGCAACAGCACTATCAATTTGACGCCATTGTTATTGGCTCGGGCCCTGGTGGTGAAGGCGCCGCTATGGGGTTGGTAAAACAGGGTTTTCACGTTGCCGTGATTGAGCGGTATAATAATGTGGGTGGCGGTTGTACACACTGGGGAACCATCCCCTCGAAAGCCCTCCGCCATGCTGTCAGCCGTATCATCGAATTCAATCAAAACCCACTTTACAATAATTCACGCACTCTCAGTGCAACCTTCCCCGACATTTTACACCACGCTGATAACGTCATTAACCAGCAAACCCGAATGCGCCAAGGGTTTTATGAACGTAATCAATGCAAACTGTTTGCTGGTGATGCTCACTTTGTCGACGCAAATACCGTCAGCGTGAAATATAAGGACGGCACTCAAGATACCATCCGCGCCGATCATATCGTCATCGCCTGCGGTTCAAAGCCCTATCATCCAAACAACGTTGATTTTAAGCATCCACGTATTTATGACAGTGACTCCATTCTTGAACTGAACCATGAACCACGTCATGTGATTATCTATGGCGCAGGGGTGATTGGCTGTGAGTACGCTTCAATCTTCCGTGGATTGAACGTGAAAGTAGATTTGATTAACACGCGTGATCGTTTGCTGGCCTTCCTCGATCAGGAAATGTCAGACTCCTTGTCTTACCATTTCTGGAATAACGGGGTGGTGATCCGCCACAACGAGGAGTTCGAGAAGATCGAGGGGACGGATGACGGTGTTATCGTTCACCTTAAATCCGGCAAAAAAGTGAAGGCGGATTGCCTGCTTTACGCCAATGGCCGTACCGGTAACACCGATTCGCTGCGTCTTGATAATGTCGGCCTGGAAGCCGATAGCCGAGGTCTACTCAAGGTTAACAGCATGTACCAAACCGCGGTGGCGCACATCTATGCTGTCGGCGATGTCATTGGTTACCCAAGCCTGGCTTCAGCAGCTTACGATCAGGGACGTATTGCCGCCAGGGCAATTTCCTCTGGCGAGGGTAGCAGGCACCTGATTGAAGACATTCCAACCGGTATTTACACCATTCCGGAAATCAGCTCTGTTGGCAAAACCGAGCAAGAGTTGACCGCAATGAAAGTGCCCTACGAAGTGGGACGCGCTCAGTTCAAACATCTGGCTAGAGCGCAAATTGCCGGAGTGAGCGTTGGCAGCTTGAAGATCCTCTTCCACCGTGAAACGCTGCAGATCCTTGGGATCCACTGTTTTGGTGAACGTGCGGCAGAGATCATTCACATTGGCCAAGCGATCATGGAACAGAAAGGTGAAGGCAATACTATCGAGTATTTTGTTAATACCACCTTCAATTATCCGACTATGGCGGAGGCCTACCGTGTTGCCGCACTCAACGGTTTAAACCGCCTGTTTTAAGGCCATGCCCATGACATTCTGCATGTGCTGACAGATCGCCTCAGCCAACTGCTCGTAGCGGCTACGCAGCGGAGAACCGGGGCGATATACCAGAGCGATGGTACGTTTCGGTTCTGGCTTGTAACAATCTAGGTAGGAAATGCCGTCACGCTCACGTTCACGTGGTACTGCAAGAGCGGGTAACAGCGTTATCCCACTGCCTGCCGCCACCATATTACGCAGTGTTTCCAGACTGGTTGCACGGAAATGGGTATCCTCATCTGCACCGGCCTGGAAGCAAAAACCCATAGCCTGGTCACGCAAACAGTGACCATCTTCCAGCATCAGCAATTTCTCTCCCGCTAAATCAGGCATCGCCACACTGTCACGGTGCGCCCATGGGTGGTCCGAATACACCGCTAATTTCATCGGCTCATCAAACAACGGCACCTCGATAAAAGCTTCGGTTTCCTTCACCAAAGCCAAGATGGCGCAATCCAACTTACCGCTATCCAGTTGTGCCAATAATTGGTGAGTCTGCGCTTCATGCAGGTACAATTCCAGCTTGGGAAACGTTTTATGCAGCGTTGGGATAATATGTGGCAAGAGATAAGGTGCGACGGTGGGGATAAGACCGATATGCAAAGGTCCGGACATCGTTTCGCCCTGTTGGCTTGCCATTTCCTTGAGAACTTTGACTTCACGCAGCACGGTTCTCGCCTGTTCCACCAGCAATAAACCCGCCTGAGTGAACAACACTTTACGGCTGGTTCGCTCGAGCAACATCACACCCAACTCATCTTCCAGCTTGCGGATCTGCCCACTCAATGTAGGCTGACTGACATGGCACGAATCGGCAGCACGCCGGAAATGGCGGTGCTCAGCCAAGGCGACCAAGTATTCTAAATCACGAATATTCATTGTTACCCTCCATACCATGATAGCTCATGGCGATAGATAAGATACCAACGAGTGATTATAACTATCAACCCCTAGAGTGAATAATACTCGCCAAGGAAAAAGAATATCGTCAACGCTAAAAATTTATCATCTTAATTAAAGGGTTAATCAGTATTTGCCTATCAACAAGGCAAAAAGACATCTCAAGTTGCTTTCTACACTCTCGAGACAACTAGGCTGTGATGCGAGGCAAGAGCGTTATTCTGGCGAATAATTAAGTGGAATAACAAAGGCGCAGCTTGCTGCGCCATAACGAAGTCAGTTCTCAATCCACAAATTAAAACAACCGTTTCTTGGCTTCGGCTATCGCCTCAGCGACCTGTTGCGGGGAAACCCCTCCCTTGGCCGCCCTCTTATCCAGACAGGATTGCAGTGACAGAACCGGATAAACATCGTCGCTAATCACGTTGCTAAATTTCTTCAGGTCTGCCAGCGGCAGGTCTTCCAACGGTTTTCCATGACGAATGGCTTCCACCACCGCTTCACCAACGATGTGGTGCGCTTCACGGAATGGAACCCCTTTAGCTACCAGGTAATCGGCAAGTTCTGTGGCGTTGGCATAACCCTGCTGCGCCGCCTCTCGGCAACGTAAGCGTTTCACCTGGATACCATCGAGAACCAAGGCAGCCATCTGCAAACAGTCCATCCAGGTGTCGAGCGCGTCGAACAACCCTTCTTTGTCTTCCTGCATATCTTTGTTGTAGGCCAACGGTAAGCCTTTCAACGTCATCATCATGCCCGTTAACGCCCCCTGCACACGGCCAGACTTGCCACGGATCAGTTCCAGCGCATCCGGGTTTTTCTTTTGCGGCATCAAAGATGAACCCGACGTTACCCGATCCGAAAGCTCGACAAATGCGGCTTCTCCGCTGTTGAAGAAGATAAGATCTTCGGCGAAACGCGACAGGTGTACCATGCTGATAGCGGCATTAGACAGCAGTTCCAGCACGTGATCGCGGTCAGAAACGCTGTCCAGACTGTTTCGCGTGGCAGACGCAAAACCCAACCACCCAGCGAGTTGATCACGGTCGATCGGATACGCCGTTCCCGCAAGAGCACCGCTACCTAACGGACTAACGTCAAGACGCTTCAAGGTATCCTGCAAGCGGCTTTCATCACGCGCCAACATTTCAACATATGCCAGGCACCAGTGGGCAAAAGTCACAGGTTGTGCACGCTGCAAGTGGGTATAACCTGGCATTACCGCGTCTTGATTGGCTTCTGCGGTTTCAACCAACGCTTGTTGTAGCTGTACCAGTGCCTGATGTAGTTCACTGACCTGATGTTTGCACCACAATTTCAAATCGGTAGCGACCTGATCGTTACGGCTGCGGCCAGTATGCAATTTTTTACCCAAGTCGCCGACCTTATCGATCAGCTTCTGTTCCACCCAACTGTGAATGTCTTCAGCATCACTTTTAACAATCGCCAGCGGGTCGTCCCTCACTTCTTCCAGCAGCACATTCAGTGCCTGCTCAAGTTGCTGTTGTTCTGCTGGCGTCAATACGTTGACGGTCACCAGCGCTTTTGACCAGGCGACGGAACCCACAATATCCTGTTCCGCCAGGCGATAGTCGAAGCGCAGAGAATCATTTAACTGTTTGAACCGCTGGTCTGCCGCCTGACTGAACCTTCCGCCCCAAAGTGCCATAATCTTACTCCTGAATAAGTATGCGAAAGGGCGCAGCATGCTGCGCCCCCTAGAATTGACGCTAAACCAAGGTTACTTTTTCTTCTCGTTCAACGCACGAATACGGGAAGAGAGCGAGAACAGACGGATAAAGCCACCCGCGTGGCTGTGATCGTAAACTTCGTCTTCACCAAAGGTGGCAAACTCTTCTGAGTACAGACTATTGGCAGACTTTTTCTGGATCGCCGTCACTTGGCCTTTATACAGTTGTAATACCACCTCACCGTTCACTTCTTCAGCCAGTGCTTGCGCAGAAGCTTGAATGGAACGACGCAATGGGGCAAACCAGCGGCCATCATAGACTACGTAGGACATCTCTAGGCCCAACTGCTCACGCCATTTAAAACTATCGCGATCCAGAACCAATTGCTCAACACCACGCAGTGCGGCCACCATGATGGTGCCTCCAGGGGTTTCGTAGCAACCACGGGATTTAATGCCAACCAAACGGTTTTCTACGATGTCGATACGGCCAACGCCGTGTTTGGCACCCAGCACGTTCAGGGTTTCCAAGCATTTATACGGGCTCATTGCTTTACCATTTACGGCAACAACACACCCTTTCTCTACGGTCACCGTCACTTGTTCAGGCTGATCCGGTGCTTCCTGTGGATCAACTGTCCATACCCAGCAATCTTTGTTTGACGCATTCCATGGACTTTCCAGCACGCCACCTTCAGTAGAGATATGCCAGGCATTTTCGTCCCGGCTATAGATCTTCTCCAATGATGCGGTCGTTGGGATATCACGTTCTCTCAGGTAATCCAACAGCGCCTCACGGGAACGCAAGTCCCACTCACGCCACGGTGCTACCACTTTCAAATGTGGTGCGAGCGCGGTATAGGTGGTTTCAAAACGCACCTGATCGTTGCCTTTACCCGTCGCACCGTGGCACAGCGCATCTGCGCCTACTTTCAGTGCCAACTCAACCTGGGCTTTGGCGATAATCGGACGCGCCATCGAAGTACCGAGCAGATAACTGCCTTCGTACAATGCCCCCGTCTGCAGCACCGGATAAACGTAATCACGGATAAACTCTTCACGCAGATCGACAACATGACACTCAGAGGCACCGGATTGCAGCGCTTTCTGCTCAACGCCTTCCAGATCGCTACGCTCCTGGCCGATATCCGCTACGAAGGCAACAACCTCACAACCACCGTAGTTTTCTTTCAGCCACGGAATGATGGCAGAGGTATCCAGGCCACCAGAGTACGCCAGGACGATTTTTTTTATGCCTTTATTTTTCATTGTATTATTCCTTTTTAATACTAAATTTAAGCGAGGATCCGGGTACCAATAGGCACACCATTAAAGAGAGCAGGAAGCTTTTCGACATTACGCCAACTGGCGATATCCACCGAGCGGCCAAGCGTGCGCGCCGCATCCAGTGCCGCATTCACCTTCACCACCATACCATCGGTAATAATGCCTTGAGCAATCAGTTGTTCTGCTTTTTGTGCTGTCATTTCCGCGATACGCTGCCCTTTGCCGTCGAGAATGCCACTGACATCCGACAGCAGAATCAAATCCGCCCCCAGCGTGGCGGCCAATGCCGTCGCGGCCTGATCGGCGTTCACGTTCATCAGTTGACCTTCGGCGGTAATGCCGATGGAACTGATCACAGGTAGATAACCGGCAGCCAACAGGGTATTGAGCAGTGCCGGAGAACCTGGTTGCGCATTACCGACGTGGCCTAGCTCGGGATCCAACGGCGTAACAATAGCACTCCCACCGTCAGCCAGGCAGAGCCCAACCGCATCGATTTTATGTTTTACAGCCCACGCCAATAGGGTTTTATTCGCCGTACCCGCTAAGGCACCCGTTATGATGTCGATCTGATCGGCAGGTGTAACCCGCAGACCGTTTTTCTTGACGACCGGCAGGGAAAGCTTGTTCATTAACTCGTCCACCACGCAACCGCCACCGTGCACGATCACCAACGGCCGCTGATGTGCTTGGCGATAGACATCCAGCGCGGAAAACAAGCGCTCCAGCGCTTCTTCACTGTCCAGAAGCACGCCACCCAACTTGATAATTAATGGATTCATTGCTGTTTTACTCACACTTGCCAACTCTCTTTCAAGCTACCGCATGTCACCGGTTAGCGCATCATTGCAGCTTGAAATCTGTTGGGCAGACCTTAGATTAATGACTGGGTTTCCGAGAACCCAAAACGGATATTCAGGCACTGAACCGCCTGAGCAGCCGCCCCTTTCAATAGATTGTCTTCAGCAGCCACCGCAATCAGGTGTTCGCCTTGCACGGCAAAACCGATATCACAGAATGGTAGGCCCACCACCGATTTCAGTGCTGGAATACCTTTTTCATATAGCCGTACCAGCGGCTTGTCGTCATAAGCCGCACGATACGCCGCAGCCACATCCTGCTCGGTAACACCGGTTTGCAGACGGCAGGTGATGGTTTCCAAAATACCACGCGAAAAATTACCCAGATGAGGGGTAAAAATGACCGGTACGCCGAGATGGGCAGCAATTTCCGGTTGATGACGGTGGTTGAAAAGGCCGTAAGGCTGAAGGCTGACCTCACAAAAGCTGGTGGTAATACTCGCTTTACGCCCGGCACCACTCACACCGCTGACGGCATTGATGACTGGCCATTGATTCAGATCCAACAGCTGCTTATCGAGTAGGGGTTTCAACGCCAGTTGTGCCGCCGTTGGGTAACAGCCCGGCACAGCAATCAGTTGAGCCTGGCGGATCCTTTCACTCTGCCATTCCGCCAAGCCATATGCCGCTTTTGCCAACCAATCCGCATGCTGGTGTTTAAAGCCATAATATTGGCTATAAAAATCAATATCCTGAACGCGGAAAGCACCTGAAAGATCGAACACCACACAGCCGGCCGCCAAAAAAGCAGGGGCGATGTCATGGCTGACTTCATGTGCGGTCGCAAGGAATACAACATCGATGCCTTTAGCCGCTTCAGCAACGTCAACCAGTGGTTGCAAAGGCAGATCGACGACACCTTTTAATTGAGGATGCAGGTCAGAAAGTAATTTTCCTGCATCTGTGCTTTGCGCTGAAACCGCTAAAGCGGTTATGTTCATATGTGGGTGGCGATTCAGGTAAGCCGTAAGCTCTGCTCCAGCATAACCGCTGGCACCAACAATCAGCGTATTCAACATGTGGCTTTTCACCTTCTTGGCTAGCAATCAGAGTCTCTGGCGACCCAGGTAATGGGGCTTGGTCGCGTTGTTGCGCGGTTCACCCACGTGGTAGAGCGTTGATGTTTTTCGACACACATGGGCATATTTCCCTTACGCTCTTGTTTACTGTATTTTTATTCAAAATAAATGCATGAATATTGATACTATCCTAACCAAAGGCTGTCAACAGTGAAGATGAAATTACCTCCATTTATTGAGTTGTACCGGGCATTGATCGAGACAAAATCGATCAGTGCCACCGATGGTGCCCTCGATCAGAGTAATGAAGCATTAATCAACTTGCTGGCTGGCTGGTTCCACGATTTGGGGTTTCGCGTCGACGTCCAACCCGTGCCAGGCACCCGCAATAAATTCAACCTGCTGGCAAGCATCGGTGAAGGCAGCGGTGGCCTGTTGCTGGCAGGCCATACCGATACGGTACCCTACGATGAAGGCCGCTGGACACGAGATCCCTTTACCCTGACTGAGCACGACAACAAGCTATATGGATTGGGTACCGCTGACATGAAAGGCTTCTTTGCCTTTATCCTGGACGTAGTACGCGATATCGATGCCAGCAAACTGACCAAGCCACTGTATATTTTGGCAACAGCAGATGAAGAAACGACGATGGCTGGCGCACGTTACTTCGCAGCGTCTAACAAAGTTCGCCCGGATTTTGCCATTATTGGTGAACCCACTTCCTTGAAGCCGGTACGCGCACACAAAGGGCATATCTCCAATGCAATCCGTATCGTCGGCAAATCAGGGCATTCGAGCGATCCGGCCCGTGGAGTCAACGCGATCGACCTGATGCATGAATCCATCGGTCATCTGATGGAATTGCGTAAGACGCTACAAGAGCGCTACAACAACCCGGCGTTCGCTGTCCCCTATCCAACCATGAACTTCGGCCATATCAGCGGCGGTGATGCCGCTAACCGCATCTGCGCCTGCTGTGAGTTGCATATGGATATCCGCCCACTGCCAGGCATGACGCTGGATAACATCAACGAACTGTTACATGAAGCACTGGCACCTGTTAGCCAGCGTTGGCCGGGACGTTTGTCGATCGATGAACTGCATCCGCCAATCCCTGGTTACGAATGCCCAACCGATCATCATATGGTGGCCGTGATCGAAAAACTGCTGGGTTCACGCACCGAGGTTGTTAACTACTGCACTGAAGCACCATTTATCCAAGAAGTCTGTCCGACGCTGGTTCTAGGCCCGGGCTCGATCAACCAAGCGCATCAACCCGATGAGTATCTCGATACCGCGTTTATTGAGCCGACGCGCAAGCTATTGGGGCAGCTGGTCGACCATTTTTGCCAGCAATAAATCCTGAGTACAGGTAGGGGGATGGCTTATCGTTTCTCTACCTCCTAACAAGTAGGCAATGAGGCTAATAAGCCAGACTGATAATCAACGTTCCGTAATTAAATTTCAGAAAATTCGCTGAATTTGATGTTTTTTTGCTAAAAATAGTGTCAATTGATAATTGGACAGGAACGTGGCTGGAAAAACAGTCGGTCTTTGCCAGACACGTGAAATTTACTTACAAGATGAGAAATCATGTACTCACGGCTTTCAGGTGGTGGTGAGCAGCAGCACCACCACCCGGGAGATAGTGAGTATACAGAGAACTGGGCCAGGGGTTATATGAACGAACAATATTCGGCAATGCGAAGTAATGTCAGTATGCTCGGCAAATTGCTCGGCGATACCATCAAAGAAGCGCTAGGCGAGCATATTCTCGATCGCGTTGAAACCATCCGTAAGCTTTCCAAATCTTCACGTGCCGGTAATGAAGCGCATCGACAGGAGTTGCTATCAACATTGCAAAACCTGTCTAACGATGAACTGCTACCCGTTGCCCGCGCCTTCAGCCAGTTCCTGAACCTGACCAACGTTGCCGAGCAATATCACAGCATTTCACCTCATGGTGAGGCTGCCAGTAATCCAGAAGCACTGGCCCAACTGTTTGTACGGCTTAAAGACAAACAGCTGAGTAACAAAGAGCTGCAAAAGGCAGTGAATGACCTTTCTATCGAGCTGGTACTCACGGCACACCCAACAGAAATTACCCGCCGTACCCTGATTCATAAACTGGTTGAGGTTAACACCTGCCTCAGCCAGCTAGACCACAACGATCTGGCTGACTACGAACGTAATAAAATCATGCGTCGTTTGCGTCAATTGGTTGCGCAATCCTGGCATACCGACGAGATCCGTAAAAATCGCCCATCGCCTATCGACGAGGCCAAGTGGGGCTTTGCGGTGGTGGAAAATAGCCTGTGGGAAGGGGTGCCTGCCTTCCTGCGTGAGTTTAGCGAGCAATTAGAAAATTCCATCGATTACCTCCTGCCGGTAGAAGCGGTACCCATTCGCTTTACCTCCTGGATGGGGGGCGATCGCGACGGTAACCCGAACGTAACGGCAGAAGTCACCCGTCATGTCTTGTTACTGAGCCGCTGGAAGGCCTGCGATCTGTTCACCCGCGACATTCAGGTATTGGTGTCCGAGCTATCGATGACCGAATGCACCCCTGAACTGCGTGAGCTGGCGGGTGGTGATGAGGTTCAGGAACCTTACCGCGAACTGATGAAGCGCCTGCGCAGCCAACTAATGAACTCTCAAGCTTATCTTGAAGGCCAGCTGAAAGGCGAGCGTGTGCTGCGCCCACACGACCTGTTGGAAAACAACGAACAGCTATGGGAACCGCTGTACGCCTGCTATCAATCATTAGCGGCCTGTGGCATGAGTATCATTGCCAACGGGCAATTGCTGGATACCCTGCGCCGCGTTCGCTGCTTTGGCGTACCGCTGGTTCGCATTGATGTGCGCCAGGAAAGCACCCGTCATACTGAAGCTATTGCTGAACTGACTCGTTATCTGGGATTGGGTGATTACGAAAGCTGGTCGGAAGCCGACAAACAGGCCTTCCTGATCCGCGAACTGAATTCCAAACGTCCGTTGGTGCCGTTGAAGTGGGAACCAAGCCCTGAAACTCAAGAAGTGCTGGAAACTTGTCAGGTTATCGCCGAAGCACCGCAAGGCTCAATCGCTGCTTACGTGATTTCTATGGCACGCACACCGTCTGATGTACTGGCCGTACACCTGTTGCTGAAAGAGGCGGGTTGCCCATTCGCGCTGCCGGTCGCCCCACTGTTCGAAACACTCGACGATCTGAATAACGCCGATGATGTCATGACGCAACTGCTGAGCATCGACTGGTATCGCGGCTTTATTCAAGGCAAGCAGATGGTGATGATCGGCTATTCAGATTCGGCAAAAGACGCTGGTGTGATGGCCGCCTCATGGGCGCAATACCGTGCACAGGATGCCTTGATCAAAACCTGTGAGAAAGCCGGTGTCGCACTGACCCTGTTCCATGGCCGTGGCGGTTCGATTGGCCGGGGTGGCGCACCTGCGCACGCGGCACTGCTGTCGCAACCACCGGGTAGTCTGAAAGGAGGCTTGCGCGTAACCGAGCAAGGCGAAATGATCCGCTTCAAGTTCGGTCTACCAGAAGTCACTATCAGTAGCCTAGCGCTCTATACCGGAGCCGTTCTGGAAGCTAACCTGTTGCCGCCGCCAGAACCAAAGAAAGAGTGGCGTTCGCTGATGGATGAGCTGTCGGAAACTTCATGCAAAATGTACCGCGCCTATGTGCGGGAAAATCCGGACTTCGTTCATTACTTCCGCGCTGCTACGCCAGAGCAGGAACTGGGGAAATTGCCGTTAGGTTCACGCCCAGCCAAACGTCGCCCCAATGGCGGAGTAGAAAGCCTGCGCGCCATCCCGTGGATCTTTGCTTGGACACAGAACCGTCTGATGCTGCCTGCATGGTTGGGTGCCGGTGCGGGTCTGCAGGAAGCCGTTAAGGCCGGTAAGCAGGAACAGTTGGAAGCTATGTGTCACGATTGGCCATTCTTCTCCACCCGTATCGCCATGCTGGAAATGGTGTTCGCCAAGACCGATCTGTGGTTGGCCGAATACTACGATCAGCGTCTGGTGGATGAGTCCCTCTGGCCGCTGGGCAAACAGCTGCGCGAACAGTTGGAAAGTGATATCAAAGTTATTCTGACCATCGCCAACGACGACAACTTGATGGCTGATTTGCCTTGGATTGCTGAGTCGATTGCATTACGCAACGTTTACACCGATCCGCTCAACGTCTTACAGGCCGAACTGTTGCACCGTTCACGCCAGCAAGAACAACCGGATGCGCGGGTCGAACAAGCGCTGATGGTCACCATTGCTGGTGTCGCTGCCGGAATGCGCAATACCGGCTAGAACGGTAAACCGTTCTGAACCCCCAGCCTAGCTGGGGGTTTTCTGCATACAATAAAAAAGCGCCGTGATAACACAGCGCTTTTCTGGATGATTAACGAGTTATGCCGCCACTGGGCGTACACCCAAAGTATGGCAGATAGCGTAACTCATTTCCGCACGGTTCAACGTATAAAAGTGGAAATCCTTAACACCTTCGCGGCTCAAGATCTTCACCATGTCCATGGCGATGTTAGCACCAACCATCTTGCGGGTTTCCGGATCTTCATCCAAACCTGCAAACATGCTGCTCATCCAGTTTGGTACACGCACGTTGGTCATAGCCGCAAAACGCTGTAACTGCTTGAAATTGGACACGGGTAGAATACCTGGCACGATTTCCACATCAATACCCGTGGCTACGCAACGGTCACGAAAACGCAAATAACTTTCTACGTCGAAGAAAAACTGAGTGATAGCTCGGTTAGCTCCGGCATCAATTTTACGCTTCAGGTTGATCAAATCTGCCTGTGCACTTTTCGCTTCTGGATGCACTTCCGGGTAAGCTGCCACAGAAATATCAAAATCACCGACATCTTTCAGCAACGCAACCAGATCGGTAGCGTACATGTCGGGCTTACCTCCACCCGGTGGCAGATCGCCACGTAAAGCAACAATATGGCGGATACCGTTGTTCCAGTAGTCAGCGGCAATATCACGCAGTTGTGCCGTGCTGGCGTCAATACAGGTCAGATGCGGTGCTGCATCTAGGCCGGTCCGGTCCTTAATTCCTTTGATAATGCTATGAGTGCGATCGCGCTCACCTGAATTTGCACCATAAGTGACGGAAACAAACTTAGGCTTGAGGTTGCTCAGCCGGTCAATTGACTGCCACAGGGTATCTTCCATCTCGCTGGTACGCGGCGGGAAAAACTCGAACGACACATTAATCTGGCCACTTATCTCTGCCAAACTCTGATTCAGCGCTTCCCGCTGGTTTGCGTGATAAAAACTCATACCCTGTCCGTTCCTTATCGATCACTGTTCTACTTTATTTCACTCGCCATACTTCAAGTTGCATGAGCGTTGGCTGCATCCGGCTAGATTTGTCGCACCAGTCACACAGTGGGCTAGCTCCTAGCGACTCTCGGACTTTCCGCCTGCATACAACTCGAATCACTTAGAGAATAAGCGTCTATACGTTTAGACGTCTAGATAGAAAATGCCGTATATAACTTGAAGAGTCAACAGGAAAGTGAAGGGAATACCATGAGTAATCCTCAAACAGCATGAGAGAATTTCATGATCGCAGACAGTAAAAGGGCGCAGGCATAAACTGCGCCCTTCAGGAATCAAAGTAACTGTGCCAAACGGTTAAGATCCGACTGGATCGCACCAGCAGTAACATCACGTCCAGCACCCGGCCCACGGATCACCAAAGGGTTGTCACGATACCAACGGCTTTCAATGGCAAACACGTTGTCGCCGGGCAGTAACGAGGCCAAGGGATGTTCAGGCCGTACAGCCTCAACCCCCACCCGAGCTTTACCATTAACATCCAAACGTGCCACATGGCGGAGTACCAAGCCCATTTCATTCGCGGCTTCAAAACGCTGCAGCATTTGCTGATTGAGCGTATCACCGTTCTCGAAGAACTGATCGATAGAACCATTTTCTGTGCCTGCAGGGACCAATGATTCAACGCGCACCTGATTAGGTTCAATGTCGTAACCTGCATCACGCGCCAGTATCACCAGTTTGCGCATTACGTCTTGCCCGGACAGATCAACACGCGGGTCTGGTTCCGTCAGCCCTTGCTGCCAAGCCTGATCAACCAACTCAGTAAATGGCACGGTGCCATCAAACTGCAGGAACAACCATGAAAGCGTGCCAGAAAAAATACCGCTGATCGCCAAGATGCTATCACCACTGTCGCGCAGATCGCGTACAGCGTGGTTTACCGGCAAACCGGCACCTACCGTGGCGTTATACAGCCAGTGGCGGCCCGTTTTGGCAAACGCATCGCGGATCTGACGGTAATTATCGCTGCCCGATGCCCCCGCAAGCTTATTGGCACTAATCACGTGGAAACCATAGCTGGCAAAGTCGAGATACTGTTCAGCCAGAGCCTCACTGGCAGTAACATCAAGCACCACCAGATCGTCAAACGGATGAGCACGCATCCACAGGAACAGCGACTCTTCATCAAGCTCCTTGGACTCCTCTTCGAAGAAGGCCAATGCACGGCTAGCGTCTAGACCCTCGTAAGCCAGTAAACTACGGCGGCTGTCCACTACCCCTGCCAAGCTAAACTCAAAGCCGCTACGCGCCGAGAGATTTTTCTGTTCACGCGCAAATAGTTCCAGCCAACGAGAACCAATATTCCCTTTACCAAACAACACCAAACCAATACGTTTTTCTGCATGGAACAGTGCCTGATGCAAGCCCTGAATCAACAAGCTGGTTGACCCCTGACGCAACACCGCTACCAAACTGATGCCATCTTCTGCCTGCCAGATGAACTCGACGGGCTGATCCTTCAATTGCTGGTAGAAACGATGGCTATGTAACGGGTTCTTACACACACCAGCCCCAACCAAGGCTACCAACGACAACCCTTGACGGAGTTGCAATTCACCAGGGAGCAATGCCTCCTGCAAGATGCGCAAAACGCTACCCACGATTTCAGCGGTATAACACAGCTGGATAAGATTACGGTCAGAATGAACGCCGACAGCCAAAGGTTTGATCTGTGCACGCTTCAGAACCAGCTCTAGTTCTTTCTGCGCTAATTGGAAATCATGCCGTGGAGCCACACTGAGTTCGATCAGGCAAACATCATCATGGCTGGTCACAATTTTGGCCCCTGTACCGGAAGCCAACACACGCTCGATACGCGTAGAACCCTGTTCAGGCTGGTAGCTGCAACGCAACTGCAGATCGATATCGCTACCAGACACAGGCTGCAAGGTACGGGTATGTAGAACCGGTGCTGCAAGACGTGCCAGTTCGCTGGCTTCGTCCAGGCGCAGCAGAGGTAGCAGACAGGCATCTTTCACTTTGCGCGGATCGGCGCTGTAGACACCCGCAACATCACTCCAGATCGTCACGCGTTCTACACCAATCAACGCACCAATCTGGGTTGCAGAATAGTCACTGCCGTTACGCCCCAACAGCACGCTTTCACCCTTGTCATTGCGCGCAATAAACCCCGTCACCACCAAGCGTTTGCCTGGGTGTTGCACCAGCAGCTGTTGCAATAACGGGTAAGAGCGGCCTGCGTCTACCTGCGGCTGTGCCGCTCGTTCAGCGCGGAGAAAGTCACGTGCATCCAGCCATTCTGCCTGCATATCCATCTTATTGAGGACTGCGGCCATAAGGCGTGCTGACCAGATTTCACCATGCCCCACCACTTCGGCGTAGAGCGCATCATCCACGTTACCGTCCAGCAGGACCGCTAAGCGTTCAAGATCGCGGACAAATTCGGCAATTAACGGTTCTGCCATTTCTAGTGGTAACAGGCCACCGATCAGTTCGCTATGATAACGGCGCAGCGCCTGCTGCACCTGATAGGCGGAAAGGCGATCGCTCTGGCTGAATTTGAGCCAGTTGATCAATTGGTTAGTGGTACTGCCAGCCGCAGAGACGACCACGATGTCACCTGATTGGCTGTATTCGGCTATGATACCGGCAACCCGCAGATAACACTTAACATCTGCCAGACTGCTGCCACCAAATTTGTGCAGTTGACGACCCGTCACCGGCCCTGCTAGCGCAATTGCATTCATGCTTACCTCGTTACCGCCGCCTGGAAAGCTTGTTCCAGATCGGCAATCAGATCTTCGCTGTCTTCAATTCCAACGGAAATACGCAGCAAGCTTTCGGAAATACCTGCTGCGGCACGCGCCTCTGGAACCATGCCTGCATGGGTCATGGTCGCCGCATGTGAGATCAAACTCTCTACACCACCCAATGACTCTGCCAGCGTAAACAGTTCCAGTGCAGACAAAAAACGGCGCAAAAGCGCTTCATCACCGTCCAGTTCAAAACTGAGCATGGCCCCAAAACCTCGCTGCTGACGGCGAGCTATCTCATGGCCTGGGTGTTCTGGCAGGGAGGGATGATACAGCTTTTTGACCAACGGTTGCTGCTGTAAATAACTGACAATTGCCGCGGCATTGTGTTGTGCCGCCTTAATTCGCGGCGACAGGGTGCGGATCCCCCTCAACAGCAAATAGCTGTCAAACGCTGCACCAGTCACACCGATATTGTTCGCCCACCATGCCAGCTCAACGGCCAAATCTTTATCTTTGGCGATCACCGCCCCAGCAACCACATCGGAATGACCATTGAGGTATTTGGTACAGGAATGCACAACCAAATCAGCACCCAGTTCGATCGGTCGTTGCAACGCAGGGCTGAGGAATGTGTTGTCCACCACGGTCAGGGCACCTGCTTCGTGCGCCGCGTTACAAATTGCCGCAATATCCACCACCCGCAACAGTGGGTTGCTTGGGCTTTCAATCAGTACCAGTTTCGGTTTTTGAGCCAATGCCTGTTGTAACGCGGCTTCATTACCCTGGTCGATAAACAACACGCGATAGGCACCACGTTTACTCAGGCTATCGAACAAGCGATAGCTGCCGCCATAACAATCATGTGGAGCCACTAACAGATCGCCTGGTTTGAGAAAAACCGTTGTCACCAGGTGAATTGCTGACATCCCACTGCCGGTCATGACCGCCCCCGCCCCCCCTTCAAGCTCAGCCAACGCACGTTGCACCACATCTCGCGTCGGATTTCCGCGACGCGAGTAATCATGAGCACGGGGTTGATTGAAGTCAGGGAAATTATAGGTACTGGAAAGATGGATCGGCGGGACAACACAACCGTACTGTTCGTCGTCATTCAGACCGCTACGTACGGCAATCGTGGCTGGTTTACGCGTCATAGGGTGGCTCAGCTCTCGAAAAGTGGATATATAAGATCTCAAGATTAACCGCAGAGCAAATGGACGTCAATACATCTGGACATCTAAACTTCTTTGCGTATAGATTGAGCAAAGAGACAATAACCGCTAAAATTATGGAGATTTGTGATCTCAGTAAGATGTTAACCCGATACGCGTAGGCCATGCCTATTCATTGACCGGACTCAGTGACTCTTGTCGCGTAAAATTGACATTTATTTAGTGAGAACAGTGAAGATCGGGCATAATTAGCCGGTTTTTAGAATTTTGTAAATTTTCTGACAAATTTTAAGGTATCCCATGGCTGAGTGGAACGGCGAGTATGTCAGCCCTTACGCTGAACACGGTAAAAAAAGCGAGCAAGTAAAAAAAATCACGGTATCCATCCCGCTGAAGGTGCTGAAAATCCTGACTGATGAACGCACTCGTCGCCAGGTAAACAACCTGCGCCACGCCACCAATAGCGAACTGCTGTGCGAAGCATTCCTACATGCTTTTACCGGCCAGCCGCTACCGAACGATGAAGACCTGCGCAAAGAACGCAGTGATGAAATCCCGGAAGCCGCAAAAGTGCTGATGCGTGAGTTGGGTGTTGACCCAGATACTTGGGAATATTGATGCCGCCGCCAGAGGCCGGTGCAATGTGTGGATTGCAGACAAGAAAAAAGGCGCCGAGGGCGCCTTTTTCATCCGACAGCAAGAAATATTACTTCTTAGTGCCTGGTACGCTGAAACGCTTGTTGAAGCGGTCTACGCGGCCACCGGTAGCAACGTCACGCTGCTTACCCGTATAGAACGGGTGACATTCGCCACAAACGTCCAGGTTCAGATCGTGACCCACTGTAGAACGGATTTTGATCACGTTACCGCAAGAGCAGTTAGCAGTAACTTCTTCGTATTTTGGGTGGATACCTTGTTTCATGGGAAACCTCAGTTAAGGCCGTGTCGCTATCCAGCCTTGTTCCGCCAGACACCACACGTAGTTGATGATCGATTTTGGTATGGAATTATACCAAAGGCGGCAAATTATACAGAATAAAATACACTGCGCAATCGCATGTACTCTAAATAATTCGAGTTGCCGACAGACAGCAAACTCGTAAGTCCCCGGCAGCATCGCGAATTATTGATGGCTAGGACGCCCAACAAATCCGTCATAAATAAATTTGTGCACGACTTGCAAGCCCAGAAAGGGATAAGCCAAAAGGTAGCCGAGTGGACGCAGCACACACACTGGCAACTTGATGCATGACGAGTATGAGCACATTTAACGGCCAGCAGTGTAAACTAACCGACAACCTTTTCTAGCTGGATCGCCACATGCCTGTTGTACACGTCGCTCTGCCGGTTCCCCTCGCCCGTACCTTCGATTATCTGCTGCCAGAAGACCTACAGCCGGTTATCGGCGCGCGTGTCAGAGTACCTTGGGGAAAACAACGGGCGATAGGTATCATCACCGGGTGCAGTGAGACCAGTGAACTGCCCTTGGAAAAGCTCAAGCCCATCGAAGGCTTGCTGGATAACCAATCGCTGTTTTCCAACAGCCTATGGCGCATACTGCGGTGGGCCAGCGAATACTACCATTATCCCATTGGTGAAGTACTCTTCCACGCCTTGCCGATCCTGTTGCGGCAGGGAAAACCCGCCGAAGGTGCCCCTCTATGGCAATGGTTTGCCACCGAACAGGGGCGGGCCACACCACCGGAAAGTCTAAGACGTGCTCCGAAACAACAACAAGCACTGGCAGCTCTGCTACAGCGGCCGGTGTATCGCCATCAGATCAATGAGTTGGACCTGACAGAAAGCGCATTACAAGCGTTACGTGTCAAAGGGTTGAGTGAAATCCGTGCGCAAGCGGTGGCAACGCTAGACTGGCGACCCGGTTTTGAAGTGCTTGGTGAACGCCTGAGACTCAATACCGAACAGGCTACGGCGGTGGGCGCTATCCGCAGCGAAGACGATAGCTTTGCTGCCTGGCTGCTGGCTGGTGTCACCGGTTCGGGTAAAACGGAGGTTTATCTCAGCGTCCTGGAAAACATCTTGGCGCAAGGTAAACAGGCGTTGGTTCTGGTACCTGAGATCGGCTTAACCCCGCAGACTATCGCCCGCTTTCGTGAACGTTTTAATGCCCCGATAGACGTGCTTCACTCTGGTCTTAACGATAGCGAGCGGCTGGCCGTTTGGCTACGTGCTCGCAGTGGTGAAGCCGCAATCGTGATCGGTACGCGTTCAGCGCTGTTTACCCCCTTCTCACGCCTGGGCGTAATCATTATCGACGAAGAGCATGACAGCTCTTATAAACAGCAGGAGGGTTGGCGTTACCACGCCCGCGATCTGGCGGTATTCCGTGCCCATGAAGAAAATATCCCTATGGTTATGGGCTCTGCCACCCCTGCTCTAGAAACACTGCATAACGTGCAGTTAGGCAAATATCGTCAGCTAAAACTGACTCAGCGAGCAGGTAATGCCAAACTGGCGAATCAGCATCTGATAGATTTAAAAGGCCTGCCACTGAAGGTCGGGCTCTCTCAGCCTTTATTGAAAAGCATGCAACATCATTTGAAAAACGGCAATCAGGTGATGTTGTTCCTGAATCGACGTGGATACGCACCTGCGCTTCTTTGTCATGAGTGCGGATGGATCGCCGAGTGTCAGCGCTGCGATCGCTACTATACGTTCCATCAAAATCAGCGCCAGTTACGCTGCCACCACTGCGACAGTCAACGCCCAGTTCCCTATCAGTGTCCACAGTGTGGTTCGACACACCTTGTTTCTATTGGCGTTGGAACCGAACAGCTGGAAAATGAACTGGCCCCGCTGTTCCCGGAAACCGCCATTACCCGTATCGATCGTGATACCACTAGCCGTAAAGGCTCACTGGAGCAGCATCTGGTCGATATTCACCGCGGCGGCCCACGGATCCTGATAGGGACACAAATGTTGGCAAAAGGCCACCATTTTCCGAATGTAACCCTAGTTGCACTACTGGATGTTGACGGTGCGCTGTTCTCAGCGGACTTTCGGTCTGCTGAGCGCTTTGCTCAGCTTTATACTCAAGTTTCAGGCCGTGCTGGGCGCGCTGGCAAACAGGGAGAAGTTCTGTTGCAAACCCATCACCCGGACCATCCATTACTCCAGATATTACTGCAGCAAGGTTACGACGCTTTCGCCAAGCAAACGCTGGCAGAGCGCAACAGCGTATTTCTTCCCCCTTATACCAATCATGTTATCGTGCGTTCGGAAGACCACGATAACCAGCAAGCCTCGTTGTTCCTTCAGCAACTGCGCAATCTGTTAGAAGCAAGCCCACTAAAAGATGATTCACTGTGGGTGATGGGGCCAGTCCCTGCATTGCAACCAAAACGCGGAGGCAGATTCCGCTGGCAACTGTTACTACAACATCCTTCGCGGCGCCTATTGCAGCAACTTATGAAAAACACATTACCGCTGATTGGGAGCTTGCCACAGGCACGTAAAGTGAAATGGACATTGGACGTCGACCCCATCGATAGCTAAAACGAAAAATCCTGATTCTAGGGCTGATAGACCCAAACACTTGCCCTTGATTTTGCGAGTTGATACGAAAAAACCTCTAACATCACACTTTTTATGCAAACTAGGTAACAAAAACAGATCGTAATCTGTTTAGAATGTTTGAACGTCAATGGCGCTAAAAAATAATTACATCAACAAATGCCAGAATGTATGAACAAACTGAAGTAGCGGCGTTAGCATGAAGCTGACGCAAGGAGAAAGGCGTTGGAACACAAAAAAGAATTATCCATGACAACCATGAAAGACGTTGCCGAAATGGCTGGCGTTTCAACGGCAACCGTATCGCGCGCGCTCATGAACCCAGAGAAGGTATCAACTCCAACGCGTCAGAAAGTAGAGCAGGCCGTGTTGGCTGTGGGTTACTCGCCTCATGCTCTGTCACGGAGTGTCAAACGCAATGAATCCCGCACCATTCTAGTGATTGTCCCGAACATCTGCGATCCATTTTTCGCCGATGTGATCCAGGGGATCGAGCAAACTGCAGCCCAGCATGGCTATCTGGTACTGATCGGTGATTGCGCTCAGCAACATCAGCAGGAACGAACCTTCGTCAATCTGATCATCACCAAGCAAATTGACGGAATGCTGCTGCTCGGTTCAAATCTGCCCTTCGACGCCAGCAAAGAGGAACAGCGCAACTTGCCTCCCATGGTGATGGCCAACGAGTTTGCACCGGAACTTGAGCTACCAACCGTTCATATCGATAACCTGACAGCTGCGTTTGAAGCCGTAAATTATCTACAACAACTTGGCCATAAACGGATAGCATGTGTGGCTGGGCCAGAAAATATGCCGCTCAGCCATTATCGCTTACAAGGTTACATTCAGGCCTTACGTCGAAATGGCATTGACATCGAGAGCAGCTATATAACTCGCTGTGATTTTTCTTACGAAGCAGGGGCAAAAGCGTTGGCATCGTTGATGGCACTACCAAAACCGCCTACGGCCGTCTTTTGTCATAGCGACACCATTGCTATTGGCGTACTATCCCAAGCAAAAAAAATGGGCTTTCGTATACCACAAGACCTCTCTATTGTCGGTTTTGACGATATCAAGTTGACCCAATATTGTGACCCACCTTTGACAACAGTGGCTCAACCCCGTTTCCAGATTGGTCAACAAGCAATGCTACTGTTGCTAGAGCAGTTACACGGGCAAGTAGTCAACAACGGTTCAAGGCTCTTAGACAGCGAATTAATCATTAGGGATAGCACTTCGGCCCCGAAACGCTAGTCAAATAATTTTGGGTTAAGTAACATGGCTGACCTAGTACCTGTCAGGCTGGCATAATAATAGTTGTAGCCATTTTGCCAGAACAGCTCCAAGCGCGTTAATCACGTGCATTAAGCTGATGTGAAATGGCTGATAAAGTAGCTTATATCCATAGTTCTCAATAAGTGGATAGGTTTTTAACCCCATCAGGATACAGCGGAATTATAGTGGCACAGAAAGACTATGTAGGCCGCGGGCGCTCAGAAGCCGCGCAGCGTAAAACCACCAGCCGTAAAAGACGCAGTTCGCCACAGGTACCCAAAACCATGGTGACGCTTGCGGTTGCTATTTTGGTTGTGTTTATCGGTGGCCTCTATTTCATTACGCACCACCAGCCAGATGATAAAACAATCATACCCACACACAGCAGTCGCTCAGGCAACGGTTTACCACCGAAGCCAGAAGAACGCTGGCGTTATATTAAAGAGTTGGAAAACCGCCAAATTAGTATTCCGTCACCCACCGAGCCAAATGCTGGGGGTGAAAGCATTGCTAAACCCCAGTTGACGGATGAACAACGCCAGTTGCTGGAACAAATGCAGTCCGATATGCAACAGCGCCCAACGCAGCTGTCTGAAGTGCCTTATAACAGTAGCAAGCAGACGCATAATGCAGGCGACCGTCAACAGCCGATGCAACAACAATTGCAGCAACCACCGGCACAGCAGCAGGTAGCCCAACCGCGCAACCCGTTCAACAATGGTGTATCTTCTCAGCAGCATCAACAAACGGTATCGCAACCCAAACCACAGGTGATCGCACCACCAGAACCAATTCGGCAAGTGGAACCAAAACCAGAGTTAAAACCTGTAGTAAGACAAGAAACTAAGCCTGAGCCCAAAAAAGAAGTTAAGTCACAACTAAAGCAAGAAGTGAAACCAGAAATTGCAAAACAAGAGGCCAAACCTGAACAGAAACAAAAATGGATGGTGCAATGTGGTTCGTTCCGTGCAACTGAACAAGCTGAATCGGTGAGGGCACAGCTGGCATTTGGCGGCATCGAAAGTCGCATCACCTCAAGTGGAGGTTGGAACCGCGTTATGCTGGGCCCATACAATAGCCGTACAGCTGCAGATAAAGCCTTAGCTCATCTGAAGGGTAATGGTATGTCAAGTTGCATTCCCCTAGCCATTGGGGGTTGAAAAGCGTTAATCCCCCCCCATCTATACTCTCAATATGCCTCGTAGCCACTACCCCCCGGAGGCTACGGGGATCTTTTTAAGTCTGCAACGAGGGTCTACTCGTGACAACAATTGTAAGCGTACGCCGCAACGGTCAGGTAGTGATCGGTGGTGATGGTCAAGCCACACTGGGCAACACGGTAATGAAGGGCAACGTCAAAAAAGTCCGTCGCCTGTATAACGACAAAGTGATTGCCGGGTTTGCTGGGGGTACGGCTGATGCTTTTACCCTGTTCGAATTATTCGAGCGCAAATTGGAAATGCATCAGGGCCATTTAGTTAAAGCCGCTGTTGAACTGGCAAAAGACTGGCGTACCGATCGCATGCTACGCAAATTGGAAGCGCTGCTCGCAGTGGCTGATGAAAATGCCTCGCTAATCATTACCGGTAACGGCGACGTCGTTCAGCCAGAAAATGATTTGATTGCTATCGGTTCCGGCGGCCCTTATGCCCAATCTGCCGCCCGCGCACTGTTGGAAAATACCGAATTAAGCGCCCGTGAGATCGTTGAGAAATCCCTCTGCATCGCAGGTGACATCTGTATTTACACCAACCATTTCCACACTATTGAAGAATTGCCTTCCAAAGCGTAAGGATCGAATACCATGTCTGAAATGACCCCGCGCGAGATCGTCAGTGAGCTGGACAGTTATATTATTGGCCAGAACAAAGCCAAACGTGCTGTCGCTATCGCCCTGCGTAACCGCTGGCGCCGGATGCAACTCAACGAGATGCTCCGTCACGAAGTGACGCCAAAAAATATCCTGATGATCGGTCCTACTGGTGTTGGTAAAACAGAGATTGCTCGTCGCCTGGCCAAACTAGCCAATGCCCCATTCATCAAAGTAGAGGCTACCAAGTTCACCGAAGTGGGCTATGTAGGTAAAGAAGTAGACTCTATTATCCGCGATCTGACAGATGCTGCCGTGAAAATGGTGCGTTTGCAGTCGATCGAAAAAAACCGTACCCGTGCAGAAGAAATGGCGGAAGAACGCATTCTGGATGTGTTAATCCCACCAGCCAAGAATAACTGGGGCCAACCAGAAGAGCAGCAAGAACCTTCTGCCGCCCGTCAGGCATTTCGTAAGAAACTGCGGGAAGGTCAGCTGGATGATAAAGAAATCGAGATCGATCTGGCTGCGGCACCGATTGGGGTAGAAATCATGGCTCCTCCAGGCATGGAAGAGATGACCAACCAGTTGCAATCGATGTTCCAGAATCTGGGGGGACAAAAACAGAAACCACGTAAGCTAAAGATCAAAGAGGCTTTCAAGCTGCTGGTTGAAGAAGAAGCAGCCAAGCTGGTCAACCCGGAAGAGCTGAAAGAACAGGCTGTAGAAGCCGTTGAACAGCACGGCATCGTGTTCATCGATGAGATCGATAAAATCTGTAAGCGTAGTGGTCAAAGTTCTGGCCCGGACGTTTCTCGCGAAGGTGTTCAGCGTGATCTGTTGCCCTTGGTGGAAGGGTGTACGGTTTCTACCAAGCACGGAATGGTAAAAACCGATCACATTCTGTTTATTGCCTCTGGCGCTTTCCAGACTGCCAGCCCTTCAGACTTGATCCCAGAGCTACAAGGCCGTCTGCCGATCCGTGTGGAGCTGCAAGCGCTGACAACAGAAGATTTTGAACGCATTCTGACAGAACCGAGTGCATCGCTGAGCGAACAGTACAAGGCGTTAATGGCAACCGAAGGCGTCTCCATTGATTTCACCACCGATGGTATCCGCCGTATCGCCGAGGCAGCATGGCAGGTTAACGAACGCACCGAAAACATTGGCGCACGCCGCCTGCATACCGTACTGGAACGCCTGATGGAAGATATATCCTACGATGCGAGTGAAATTAGCGGCCAATCCATTACAATTGACGCCGATTACGTGCGCAATCATCTGGATGAACTGGTAGCAGATGAAGATCTGAGCCGTTTCATCTTATAATCGCTCTATCACTGTCCTGTCAGTTATCTATGTGGGAGGCAAAGCCTCCCACATTTGTTTTTTTGATGGACACCGTCTTTTTGACTTACTGAAGCGAAAAATGAGCCTATCAACCCCCACCACCCCAGCTCGAGCCTGGCTGGAAAGTTTACGACCGCGGACCCTACCATTGGCCTTTGCCTCTATCTTCGTGGGTTCAGCTATTGCTGCGTGGCAAGGTAGTCTGAAGCCAAGTGTGGCAGCGTTGGCTCTAATCACTGCGGGTCTGTTGCAGATCCTTTCCAATCTAGCTAATGACTACGGCGACGCAGTGAAAGGTAGCGATAAAGAAGACCGTATCGGCCCATTGCGTGGCATGCAAAAAGGCATGATTACACAGAGCCAGATGAAACGAGCAATGATGCTAATGGTGCTCCTCATCACCATTTCCGGCTGTTGGCTGATAGCCGTTGCCTGTGAAAAACCCAGCGATGTTGTTGGTTTCCTGGTGTTGGGTGGATTGGCGATTATTGCGGCTATAACCTATACCGTTGGTGCCAAACCTTATGGTTATATGGGGTTAGGTGACATGTCGGTGCTGGTCTTTTTTGGTTGGCTCAGTGTGGCGGGGAGTTACTATTTGCAAACCCATACCTTTGACACCATCATCATGCTGCCAGCAACAGCATGTGGTCTGTTAGCCACTGCGGTTTTGAATATTAATAATCTGCGCGACATCGAAAGCGATCGAGACAACGGAAAGCATACCCTGGTGGTTCGCCTTGGCCCAAAGAATGGGCGCTATTATCACGCATTTCTGTTGAGCGCCGCCGTGGTGTGCTTCGCTCTGTTCACCCTGCTTAATCTTCACAGCCTCTGGGGCTGGTTGTTTCTTTTGGCCACCCCGCTACTTTTCCGGCATGCTCTGCGAGTGTTGCGAGACCAAACGGCCATCGGTATGCGGCCAATGCTGGAACATATGGTAAAAGCGGCATTACTGGCCAATGTGTTATTCGCTATTGGCGTAGTACTCAGCTAGGCTGAATCCCTTGATTACACGCCAGCATCGCTGGCGCAAAGGCGGGAAACACGCGGTTCGATGGGCAAAATTAAGCGATGAACAACACCGTTGTGAAGCCCGTATAAACGCTAATACTTTGAAGGTGATGTAAGAGACTCTTACCACCTGCCTGAATCTTGCAATCGCTTGGATATCCTTCCTTGCATTGATGATTTTGCCAACAGGGCGGATAAAGGGATATACTGATTACACCAGCGGCAAACAGACGTAAAATCCTATGAAATACGATACTTCCGAACTCTGCGATATCTATCAGGAAGAGGTCAACGTAGTTGAGCCTCTGTTCTCTAATTTTGGCGGGCGTACTTCATTTGGCGGGCAGATCACAACGGTGAAATGCTTCGAGGATAACGGCCTGTTGTTTGAACTGCTCGAAGAAAATGGCCGAGGCCGTGTATTGCTGATCGATGGTGGTGGTTCTGTGCGCCGTGCACTCATCAACGCGGAATTGGCTCGCTTGGCAACTCAAAATGAGTGGGAAGGTATTGTCGTTTACGGTGCTGTCCGCCAGGTGGACGATCTGGAAGAGCTGGATATCGGCATTCAAGCGATGGCAGCGATACCGGTAGGTGCATCCAGTGATGGCATCGGCGAAAGTGATATTCGCGTTAATTTCGGTGGCGTCACCTTCTTCTCTGGCGATCACCTGTATGCCGACAATACCGGCATTATCCTTTCTGAATACCCACTCGACATCGAGTAATCGCGGAATATGACAAAGGGCGCTTCCGCGCCCTTTGCGATCACAGCGAATAGAAGATCAAACTTCTTCCATTTTGCCCAGCAATGCGCGCAAGCGTTCTTGCCAGAGGTGCTGTTCTTCTTTCAATTGCTGATTTTCGCGCACCAGCGATTCATGATTTGCTGATGCGTTCTGAACTTCTTGAGACAGAGTATTATTTTTCTCTTTTAGCTCTTCAATTTCCATCTGCAGTAACGTGATGGTATCGATCGCCTGCTGAACTTTTGCTTCCAGTTTTTCAAATACTTCAAATGACATTCTTCAGTCCCCTCATGATAGCAAGGCGTACATCCATAAGTAGCGCCACAACACACGTTGTAGCTACTGCGAATATGCTCGCGCCAAGTGACACGCGCTTTTCTCCCTATTGCCTTCAAGTGACAACGGTATTAACAGCCTTCTCCCCCAGCCGTTTTTACCAAGCTCCTGGGGTTTCATTCAGTTACCGTCTACCTGCTACTTGAAATCCCTAGTGTATAGAGAAAGTACGCTTGTCTTGATAAAACGCTCTCTAGATAGAGACGATTGTAAGTAGCCTGCCTCTCAGTGTCTAGCGACATACCGGTCCAACGTGTAGTCTGTTGCAATTTTCATGCTGTAACCATCAGTAAAAATCGAAAATCTCCTTGCGCACTGATGGGATAGTTAATAAATGGCTGTCAGATGGTGGCTTAAATCATCGTTTATTGGGTCAAGTATTCAATATGTTGCTCCGCAATAAAAATAGCACCCATGCTCTGTGTTCTCTTCAGGTATTCAGGCTGGTTTTAAACACCCTTTTGTATACGCCAGACTATGTAGCAGTACACTCATTGAATACATGACCCGTTTATTGGTACAAAAAGAACGCTTGCCCACTCGAATTCGCTCAATTTTATGACGAGGCACACACATTTTGATTTCGCTATTTCTCGTTTATGTTCGCTAACGATAAATTCACACCTCGCATTCAACTGATAACTGATAACTGGACGATATGGAATTAACAGTACCCTTAGCCGAGCCTATATACCCGTCTAAGGTATAAGACTATAACCGTCGTCTGCAGGACAATGACATTATGAGCCAAATCACCCATCCCACCTTAAAAGGACAGTGCATAGCGGAATTTCTCGGCACTGGTCTATTGATATTCTTTGGCGTAGGTTGTGTTGCCGCGCTTAAATTGGCAGGGGCCAGTTTTGGTCAGTGGGAAATCAGCATCATTTGGGGACTTGGTGTTGCCATGGCCATTTACTTGACGGCTGCTGTTTCCGGTGCGCACCTTAATCCAGCAGTGACCGTTGCGTTGTGGCTGTTTGCTTGCTTTGATGGGCGCAAAGTACTGCCTTATATTGTGGCGCAAATTGCCGGTGCATTCTGTGCCGCGGCTTTGGTTTATGGATTGTACTATAGCCTGTTCGTAGATTTTGAAACTACACACCAGATGGTTCGTGGCAGCAACGAAAGCCTCGAGTTAGCCGGGATTTTCTCTACTTATCCGAACGCCCATATTTCTGTCGGCCAGGCCTTCCTGGTAGAAACCGTGATCACCGCCATCCTGATGTGCCTGATCTTGGCGTTAACCGACGATGGTAACGGTATTCCCCGTGGTCCTCTGGCCCCCTTGTTAATCGGTATTCTGATTGCCGTTATCGGTGCATCCATGGGACCATTAACTGGCTTTGCAATGAACCCAGCACGTGATTTTGGACCGAAGCTGTTCGCCTGTCTGGCAGGTTGGGGAAACGTTGCCTTTACTGGTGCACGTGATATTCCTTACTTTCTGGTACCCATCTTCGGCCCAATTGTTGGTGCTGGCCTAGGGGCTTTTGGCTACCGTGCACTGATAGGCAGCCAATTGCCCTGTGATGTCTGTGCAGAAGAAGAGCAGCCCACATCCCCCCCAGAACAACGTGAAGCGTGATTGATACCCCGTTTTAACGGTTTACAACAGCAGGATTAAAATATGACAACCGAAAAGAAATATATTGTTGCTCTCGATCAGGGAACTACCAGTTCACGTGCCGTTGTGCTCGACCACGATGCAAACATTGTTGCGGTTTCACAACGTGAATTTACGCAAATCTACCCCAAAGCAGGCTGGGTGGAACACGATCCCATGGAAATTTGGTCATCACAAAGTTCAACGTTGGTTGAAGTACTGGCCAAAGCCGACATCAGTTCTGATCAAATCGCTGGTATTGGCATTACCAACCAGCGCGAAACAACTATCGTTTGGGAAAAAGAAACCGGTAAACCCGTTTATAACGCCATCGTCTGGCAGTGCCGCCGCACTGCAGAAATCTGCGAAAAACTCAAGCGCGATGGCATGGAGGAGTATATCCGCCATAATACCGGCTTGGTGGTTGATCCTTACTTCTCGGGAACAAAAGTCAAATGGATCCTCGATCATGTTGAAGGTGCCCGCGAACGTGCCAAACGCGGAGAACTGCTGTTCGGTACAGTAGATACTTGGCTAGTTTGGAAAATGACTCAAGGGCGTGTGCATGTGACCGATTATACCAACGCCTCACGTACCATGCTGTTCAACATCCATAAGTTGGATTGGGACGAACAGATGCTTGAAAAGCTGGATATCCCACGAGCCATGCTGCCAAAAGTTCGTCCATCCTCTGAAATTTATGGGCAGACCAACATTGGGGGCAAAGGCGGTACACGTATTCCCATCGCGGGGATTGCCGGTGACCAACAAGCGGCGTTATATGGCCAACTCTGTGTGCAACCAGGTATGGCAAAAAATACCTATGGCACAGGCTGCTTCCTGTTGATGAACACCGGTAATGAAGCGGTACGCTCCAACCATGGTCTGCTGACCACTATTGCCTGTGGCCCTCGTGGTGAAGTCAATTATGCGCTGGAAGGTGCAGTGTTTATTGGCGGCGCATCTATCCAGTGGTTACGCGATGAGCTGAAACTGATCAGCGACGCAACCGATTCTGAATACTTTGCCACCAAGGTAAAAGACAGCAACGGTGTGTACGTGGTTCCCGCTTTTACCGGCCTGGGCGCACCATACTGGGACCCATATGCCCGTGGTGCCATTTTTGGCCTGACTCGCGGCGTGAACAGTAACCACATTATCCGTGCCACTTTGGAGTCCATCGCCTATCAGACCCGCGATGTATTGGATGCTATGCAGGCCGATGCTAATACCCGCTTGCAATCGCTGCGAGTAGATGGTGGCGCTGTTGCCAATAACTTCCTGATGCAGTTCCAGTCCGACATTCTGGGAACCCGTGTAGAGCGCCCCGAAGTGCGGGAAGTAACGGCTCTAGGGGCCGCCTACCTAGCAGGGCTCGCGGTGGGTTATTGGAACGATTTGGATGAAGTGAAAAGCAAAGCCAACATTGAGCGTGAATTCCGTCCTGGCATCGAAACAACCGAGCGTAATTTCCGCTATGATGGTTGGAAGAAAGCCGTCACCCGCGCACAAGCTTGGGAAGATCACGAGTAAACGACCTTGCGGTTTCACACCAAGCACGCGCTGCCTGATTGGCGGCGCTTTTTTTGCCTCCCCCTGCGCTCATCGCACTGTGATAAACTTTATCCACTTTAGGTTCTTCAAGTCACACCATTGCTGGCTGCAATTCAAGATCCTTTAGGTATAACTTGCTCCCCTTTCCCTCAGACAGGTTTGCTATGAAACGTGAATTAGCCATCGAGTTTTCCCGTGTTACCGAAGCCGCCGCGCTGGCCGGCTATAAATGGCTAGGGCGTGGTGATAAAAACGCCGCCGACGGGGCTGCCGTCAATGCCATGCGCATTATGCTTAACAAAGTGGATATCGATGGCCGTATCGTGATCGGCGAAGGTGAAATCGATGAAGCCCCCATGCTGTATATTGGTGAAAAAGTCGGAACCGGGCAGGGGGATGCGGTGGATATTGCCGTTGACCCGATCGAGGGCACACGGATGACGGCAATGGGCCAATCTAACGCACTGGCAGTATTGGCCGTGGGCGATCGCGGTACCTTCCTGCATGCGCCCGACATGTACATGGAAAAACTGGTCGTTGGTCCACAAGCACATGGCGTTATCGATCTCAACTTACCACTGGCCACCAACCTGACCAACATCGCCAACTCTCTGGGTAAACCATTAACCGAACTTACCGTGATCACACTGGCAAAACCTCGTCACGACGCGGTGATTGCGCAAATGCAGCAACTCGGAGTGAAAGTTTTTGCCATTCCCGACGGCGATGTCGCAGCTTCAATCCTGACCTGCATGCCTGAAAGCGAGGTGGATGTGATGTATGGTATTGGTGGCGCGCCAGAAGGCGTGATATCCGCCGCCGTTATCCGAGCTCTGGATGGCGACATGCAGGCACGCCTGCTTCCACGGCATCAGGTAAAGGGAGACAACCAAGAAAACCGCCGCATCGGCGAAAACGAGTTGGCACGGTGTAAACAAATGGGCATCAAAACCGGAGAAGTGTTAACACTGGGCCAAATGGCACGCAACGACAACGTCATCTTTGCAGCGACAGGCATCACCAAAGGGGATCTGCTGGAAGGTATTAGCCGCAAGGGCAATATGGCCACCACCGAAACGCTACTGATTCGTGGTAAGTCGCGCACCATTCGCCGCATCCGCTCAACCCATTATCTGGACCGTAAAGACGTCTCATTGCACGAATTTCTGCTGTAAGTCACAAGGGCTCGGCATTCTGAGCCCCGTTTTTGCTCAAACACGGTACCCTTGGTGCTGCATACGGCTGGATAATGGCCACCAACACAGCAAGATCAACAATGCCATAGCAAACATCAGCAAACCAAGGCTGAATTGCCCGGTTTGTGGCAACATGGCGGAAGCCCAGGTCGCCAGACCAGACCCTAAGTTCTGCATGCCGCCCACCAACGCACCTGCGGCACCCGCCAGATAAGGGAACGGCTCCATAGCACCCGTCGTCGCTAATGGAAATAACATACCGGCGCCAAAGAAAAATAGTGCCGCAGGCACAATCAGCGTCCAAATGTTCATTATGCCGAACCAACCGGGGAGCCACATCATCACACCAGCTAACAGGCAACTGAGTACTGAGTGCCACATCAAAGTGTGAAACGATTTTCCATCTCTGCCTGCATACCATGCACCGAAAAACGCGAGTGGGATCGGCAAGATAAACAGGATACTCACTGTAAATCCACTCAACCCCAACACGCCCCCCATCAAAACGCCACAACTGGCTTCAAATACCGCAATCCCTGCCAGTGCGCCAACCAGCATTACTAGATAGCAACTGAAGGTGCCATCTGCTAACAGTTGACGAAAGCAGGAAAGCATAAAACGTTTTTCTGTTTGCTGCGGTCGGGTTTCTGGTAGCCGACGGTACATAGCAAATGCAACGCCTGCACATAACACAAACAAGAAGGCATAGCACGCTCTCCAACCGAACGCCATCGCCAGCATCCCCCCAATAATCGGGGCCAATAGTGGGCTGACCAGTATCCCCATATTCAACACACTGTTTGCGTAGCGCAGTGCCGTACCAGAATATAAATCGCGCGGCATAGTCCTAGCCATCACGCCTGCCACGCCGGTGCCCATGCCCTGAATGGCACTTGCCGCAACCAACAGCGCCAAGCTGGTGGATAGTAATGCACCCAGCGCTCCCAGCATAAAAATCATCATACCGGCCAGGATCACCGGGCGGCGACCAATACGATCAGATAGTGGCCCATAGAATAATTGCGAGAAACCGTAAGTCATCAGGTAAGCCGCCATGACACGTTGTACAGCACCGTTTTGTACTGAAAGATCGCGGGCAATATCCGCAATAGTGGGAACATAAATGGTTTGTGCCATCTGACCTACGGCAATCAACAGGATCAGCATCACCAATAGGTGAAAGTTATTAATTTCTCTCATTGTCTTCGCTAACGTATTTAACCATCACAGCACGCATCTATGGCTCGTACACTCAAGACGCACCTCTTTGGTAAAATAAGCTAACAAATCTGCTTTTTTTAGCGAGTTTCGAGCTGAAATCGCCAACCTTAATGCTGGCAGTAATCGCAACCAGCCACGTAAATTAAAGTGTACGCATAACGGAAAAAACTCAAAACCGTCAGACTTTCATGGGGTTAAATTTAGCATTTAATCGATAATAGCTTTCATCAACTTGAAATAGAATACCGCGCAGGGATTTGGTTTATGAAAGGTGCATCGTTAAAGACCCTGGATTTTATTGGCCAATATCAGGGCATAATCGCCTAAAGATGTCCGCTAACATCTGAAATCTTTTAAACTATGTGAATTGGTTTGTTACGAGTAAACCTGGCTCTCCGCGAACCCAGTAATGCAGCCCTTACATCTTGAAAGGCGATAGGTCGGAGAGTGACGGAATATTGTTGGGAGCAGCGCATACCCTATTTTTGGCAATGGTTACCGGATAGAACGCACCATACATGCAACGTCCGGCTCACGACATTGTGCTTTTTTGATTCAACCACGGGAGCATTAAAAGTATGGCTGAATGGGTTAGTGGCAAAGTGGTACGAGTACAACACTGGACAGACAGGCTGTTCAGCATCATCGTCAATGCCCCGATCGACAATTTTACAGCCGGGCAATTTGCCAAGCTGGCGCTGGAAATCGATGGAGAACGTATTCAACGTGCTTACTCTTACGTCAATGCACCCGGCAATCCTGAGCTAGAGTTTTACCTAGTTACCGTGCCAGAGGGAAAACTCAGCCCACAGCTTCGAGAGTTAAAACCGGGCTCTGAAGTGATGATCACTAAGGAAGCCGCAGGATTCTTTGTGCTGGAAGAAGTGCCGAATTGCGACACGTTATGGATGCTTGCGACTGGCACCGCGATCGGCCCCTACCTCTCAATTCTGCAAGAAGGTAAGGATCTGGAACGGTTTAACAATCTGGTTCTGGTTCACGCGGCACGCTACGTTCAAGATCTCAACTACCTACCGTTGATGCAGCAATTACAACAGCGCTATAACGGTAAGCTACATATTCAAACCGTGGTCAGCCGCGAAGCGGTAGGTGGGTCGTTGACCGGACGGATCCCGATTCTACTTGAAAGCGGGCAATTGGAGACAGCGGTAGGCCTAACCATTGATGCTGAAACCAGTCACGTGATGTTGTGCGGAAACCCACAGATGGTTCGCGACACTCAACACACGCTGAAAGAACATCGTCAAATGCGCAAACACTTGCGCCGAAAACCAGGGCATATCACCAGCGAACATTACTGGTAATCAGCAGAACTTGACCGGTTCGGCTTCCGGGCCGAACCGGTTATCGCCCTCAGTACCGACAAAAGCGCCTAAATCGATCATCATCATTACAATGATCAGTGTCGGAATGAATCGTCCAATCCCCCACTGCCATATGGGGGCGAGTATCTGCCAATTACCCACCGCCAACATCCACGCCAAGACCAACAATAAAGCCCACCATCCTGTTTTGTTACGATCGTGCAGCCGTTTAACCAACACTGCTGCCGTTGGCCACAGTAGCACCACGATAAAAAAAGCAACAGACTGGATCGCCACCAGCTGGTAATTAGCCAAGGTAAAAGCCACCGCCATCAAAACCACCCAGACCGCCATCCAGAGCCAGAAATCACGCCGACCAATACGGCCTTTAAATGAAAAACACCACTGCTGTAAAGTCATTTGTCCTTATACTCTAGGCATGCCCCTATTATTCTTCACAGTGTAACACGGCGATATCAGGTTGAGTGAATCACCCGGATAATGTAGGGGCTGCATACCGTTTTTCCGTCTGCGAACAATCATCATGTGGAATTTTTGACATTCCCCCTTGGTTGTCGCTTTAATCAGAGTCATCTTTGTTACCGATGCTGTCTATCATGCTGAGAAAAATTATTGTCGTTGTCTGCCTGTTCTCTGGAATCAGCGGCGCTAGGGTCATTACGCCAGATGCTGCAACCAAAACCCGGTCAAACGCCCCTTACCTGCTGGCTGGAGCGCCAACATTTGATTTGACGGTGGTAAAATTTCGCGAAAAGTACAACCGCGACAACCCAGCATTAAAGATCGGTGAGTTTCGTGTTGTCGCCTCCAGGGAAGATGATTCACCGTTACTGACCCGTGCCGCGAGTAAACTTAACGAAAACCTGTATGCCTCAACGGCGCTGGAAAAAGGCACGGGTAAAATCAAAACGCTGCAAATCACCCACTTACCCTTACAGGGAAGCGAAGAAAAGGCCGCACGAGCTGTTGCTGTTAATTATATGGCAGCGTTAATGCGCCAGTTCGAGCTGACACTCACTGTGGAAGAAAGCATTCTCAAAGTGAACAATCTTCTGGCAAAAGGTAAAGGTGCACACTTTTACCAGCAACAGGTAGGCGCAATACGCTATGTGGTATCAGATAACGGCGATAAAGGCATAACCTTCGCTGTTGAACCGATTAAGCTGACACTCTCTGAACCCTAATGCTACAGGCTATGCCCCTTATGCTGCTCATGTGCAACCAATTGGCACAGCCCGGTAATTAATGACAAAAAGCAAAGCCTTTGCGCTTATACATCTCTATACTGTTGGGCTGGTAAACTGTCGGCCCGACAGTTGTCATTTAGACTCTCGCGTCCCCTTTTTGGAGGAAAACACATGCGTCATCCATTAGTTATGGGTAACTGGAAGCTTAACGGCAGCATTCAAATGGTTAACGACCTGATCGCAGGCTTGCGTAAAGAACTGAGCGACGTCGATGGCTGTGGCGTTGCTATCGCGCCTCCGGTCATGTATCTGGATTTGGCCAAGCACGAATTGGGTGGCAGCCGCATCGCCCTAGGCGCACAAAACGTTGACATCAACCTGTCAGGCGCATTTACTGGCGAAGTCTCCGCCACCATGTTGAAAGATGTGGGTGCACAATACATCATCATAGGCCACTCCGAACGCCGCACCTATCATAAAGAAACGGATGAAGCGATCGCAGAGAAATTTGCCGTGCTGAAAGCTGCTGGCCTGACACCGGTACTGTGCATCGGTGAAACAGAAGCAGAAAACGAAGCGGGCAAAACGCAAGAAGTTTGCGCTCGCCAGATCGACGCCGTGTTGAAAACTCAAGGTGCTGAAGCATTCAAAGGTACGGTTATCGCTTACGAACCCGTATGGGCTATCGGTACCGGCAAATCTGCAACGCCTGCGCAAGCTCAAGCAGTACACAAATTTATCCGTGATCATATCGCCAAGCAGGACGCCGCCGTAGCAGCTGAAGTGATCATCCAATACGGTGGTTCGGTTAACGATAAAAATGCCGCTGAACTGTTTGCGCAACCGGACATTGACGGCGCATTGGTTGGTGGTGCGTCCTTGAAAGCAGACGCTTTTTCAGTGATTGTCAAAGCTGCAGCAACAGCGAAAAAAGCCTGACATTCTGCTCTGCATTAAACAAAACACCCCTGCATGCCGCTGGGGTGTTTTGGTTTTGGTGCGGGTCGGCGATCAACGTTTACTGATTTCGTCGAACAGCCCGCCCGTAGCAAAGTGCACCTTATGTGCTTCAGCCCAGCCGCCAAAAGTATTATCCACGGTGAACAATTTCAGCTTAGGGAACTGCTCGGCAAATTTAGCGGCAACTGCAGCATCGCGAGGCCGGTAGTAATGTTTGGCCGCTATCGTCTGGCCTTCATTTGAATACAGATAGTTAAGATAAGCCGTGGCCACATCGCGGGTCCCACGCTTATCTGCCACTTTATCAACAACCGATACTGTCGGTTCAGCCAAGACTGATTCGCTTGGGGTAATAATCTCAAATTTGTCCTTGCCCAACGCTTTTTCCGCTAATAAGGCTTCATTTTCCCAAGCGATCAACACGTCGCCAATGCCACGTTCAACAAAGGTATTGGTTGCACCACGAGCCCCTGAATCTAACACATCAACGTTCTTGTACAGCTGTGTGACGAATTCCTGCGCCTTGGTTTTATCACCGTTATTATGGTGCAATGCAAAACCCCAAGCGGCTAAGTAGTTCCAACGGGCACCACCAGAAGTTTTAGGATTTGGGGTAATGATAGAAACGCCGGGTTTCACTAGATCGGTCCAATCATGGATCTGCTTTGGGTTACCTTTGCGAACCAGGAATACGATGGTCGACGTATAAGGCGCCGAGTTGTCTGGCAAACGCGTGATCCAACCTTTGTCAATGCGGCCACGCTCAGCAATTGCATCAACATCATAAGCCAGTGCCAGTGTGACAACATCAGCCTCAATACCATTAATAACCGAGGTTGCCTGCTTCCCCGAACCACCGTGCGATTGCCGTAGGGTAATGTTATCGCCAGTCTGTTGCTGCCAATATTTGCTGAATGCCGTATTATATTCCTGATAAAACTCACGCGTTGGATCGTATGAAAGGTTCAGCAATTGAATATCTTTCGCTATACCGCCCGTTGCCAACAGCAATAAAGTCAGACCCAAACCCAATTTACGCATTGCAAGTTCCCCCGGAATAATGACCGCAACCTCAATCGGTTGATTTAGCATCAAAGCCTGCCAGAAACTTTTCCCGCGATTAAAGAATTAAAAATGTTGGGCTAGACCATTATGGAATAAAGCAGCTTCATACATAAAAAAGCCTCCCAAAAGGAGGCTACAAGACAACAATCAGATTGAAGATCAGTACAGCTTTTTCGCCGTTTCTAGCCAATCGCCCTTGAACGGACGCTTCATATTTTCAATGGCATCAATGATGTCGTGATGTACCATCTTCTCATTCTGGATACCCACACAGCGGCCACCATAACCTTGCAACAGCAGCTCAATAGCGTACGCGCCCATACGGGAAGCAAGGATACGGTCATAGGCAACCGGTGAACCACCACGCTGGATATGGCCTAATACGGTAGCACGCGTTTCACGATTGGTTTCTTGTTCAATGTGCCGCGCAAGTTCGTCAACATCACAAATATGCTCTGTGATAGCCACAATGGCATGTTTTTTACCTTTAGAGATCCCAGCTTTGATTGAATTTACCAAATCGTCACGGCTGAATTCGATCTCTGGCAGTACGATAAACTCACAACCACCAGCAATCGCCGCAGCTAGTGTCAGATCGCCACAGTAGCGCCCCATCACTTCAACAATAGAGATGCGTTGATGCGATGAAGAGGTATCCCGCAGGCGGTCAATTGCCTGAACCACGGTTTCCAACGCGGTGAAGTAACCGATTGTGTAATCAGTACCTGCCACATCGTTATCGATGGTGCCAGGTAGGCCAATACAAGGGAATCCTTCTTCAGTCAGACGTTTTGCCCCTATGTAGGAACCATCACCACCGATCACAACCAGCGCATCAATACCACGCTTTTTCAGGTTTTCAATCGCCTTGGCACGTACGTTTTCATCTCTGAATTCAGGGAAACGCGCAGAACCTAGGAAGGTACCACCACGGTTGATCATGTCAGACACGCTAAAACGGTCCAATTTCTCCATACGATCTTCGCACAAACCAAGGTAGCCATCGTAAATACCAAACACTTCCAGCCCTTCCGACAGTGCAGCACGCACAACACCACGAATGGCAGCGTTCATTCCTGGTGCGTCACCGCCACTCGTCAGTACACCGATTCTCTTGATCATGACTACCTCTGAACTTGTAAATGCAATTTTTTAAAATTCTGTATTCGCCAATTACCCCTGGCACCTCTTTAACGGCGAAAAACCAGCTTTACAGTTTTGATTATTGGATATTATATCAAAAATACCCAGCTGAATTGATTCAAGTCACACAATATCAAGGTAAAAATTGTAGATGGTCAACTGAGCTAACTCAGGATCCCTATCAGGTATATAACCAAATTACTTCATGTTGCCACTGGGCAACAGCCGGGTCACAAACTGGTCGTAGACCGATTTGAACAATGCTTGCGTTGGCTCGTAGGGTGCCCCCTCAATAAGGCTCATAATACCCAATAGCTTGACACTGTTATAAGTAAAGGCAACCCACAGTCAAACAGCTTTAAGCGTTACAAGCACAATGCATTGACCTATCCTACCTGATTATAGTTCCCAATGACCTTAGTGCCCTATTTGACAAAAAGAATCGGACAAATCCAAGCTATGAGCCTTAACCCCCGTGGCGCTCACGTGCTATTCATGCTGTTCGGTTATGAGTAAACCTTGTCATAACTGTGCCTACTCAACATACTTCAGCCAGCAGGGTGAACAAAATAGCCGTTTTCGACAATACGTTTGCCGGGCATTCCTCCTGCCAGAGGGATACACTCAAGTGAATTCAAGTTGCAGGTAGCCGGCAATTGAACGACAAACCAAACGGAAACCAATTTGAAGGGGATGATTTCTAATAGATTTGAACGCTGCTGGCATTAGCCCCAAAGGGATTAAGCCCAGATGTAACGGCTCACACAACCAACGCCGTTTCTAGCTTGAATGGTGACCAGGATAAATATCACCTTATCATTGCTAAGGCGTCCGATTGACGGCAAAATAGACGAAACAACTCGCTCAGATTGCGCTTCCCGCCCTGACAGTTCCTTATTTTTCCTTTGCTATCAGTAAGATAAAAAATGAAAACAATGCTTCCTCCTGCCGTACGCTTAGGCCGACAGGCACTTTTATTCCCCCTTTGTCTCGTACTGTTCGAGTTTACGACCTATATCGCCAACGACATGATCCAGCCCGGTATGCTGTCGGTAATCGCGGATTTCAACGCTGGCATCGAGTGGGTACCAACGTCCATGACCGCTTATCTGGCTGGCGGTATTTTTCTGCAATGGCTGCTAGGCCCGCTGTCGGATCGTCGTGGCCGTCGCCCCGTCATGCTGGCTGGGGTCGCCTTCTTTATCGTCACCTGTTTGGCGATCTTGCTGGTAACCAATATCGAGCAGTTTATCGTTATGCGCTTCCTACAGGGCGTTGGTCTGTGCTTTATTGGTGCGGTCGGCTATGCCACCATTCAGGAATCTTTCGAAGAATCCGTATGTATAAAAATCACTGCGCTGATGGCAAACGTGGCGTTGATCGCGCCATTGCTCGGGCCACTGGCCGGTGCAGCATGGATCCATGTCGCCACTTGGCAGAGTATGTTTGTGCTGTTTGCTGCTTTGGCAGTCATCTCCTTTGTTGGCTTGTGGAAAGCAATGCCAGAGACTGCCACGCTAAAAGGAGAAGCGCTTTCCGCCAGCAACCTTTGGCGTGATTATCGTACGGTTTTTGTCAACCGCCAGTTTGTCTGTGGCGCACTGGCCATCGGCTTTGCAAGCCTGCCACTGTTGGCGTGGATCGCTCAGTCACCCGTGATCCTGATTAGTGGTGAATCACTTTCAACTTTGGAATATGGTTTATTGCAGGTTCCGGTTTTTGGTGCGTTGATCCTTGGTAACCTGACGCTAGCACGCGTGACGGGTAAGCTCAGTGTTGAACGCCCAATTAAACTGGGCGCATGGCCGATGCTTTCAGGCTTGTTGATCGCCGCTTTGGCCACCGTATTTTCAGCACACGCCTATCTCTGGATGACTGCAGGGTTGAGTCTTTATGCTTACGGCATCGGTTTGGCAAATGCGGGCCTATACCGACTGACCCTATTTTCCAGCAGTGTCAGTAAGGGTGCCGTTTCTGCTGCCATGGGCATGACAAGTATGTTTGTCTTTACCGTAGGTATAGAGTTAGCCAAGGTAGCTTATGCTTGGGGTGGTAATGGCTTATTTAGCTTGTTCAATCTGCTGAGTGGCCTGTGCTGGTTGATGCTGATGGTCATTTTCCTCAGTAAACACCATAGTAAAGTAACACCTGAACCAAATACTGTGGCATGACTGCCTCGGTGCTCAAATAACAAGGGGCGCTGCCGCGCCCCTTGTATTCAGAACAGCCCCATCGGTTTTTCGCCATAGCTTACCAGTAAGCACTTGGTCTGCTGATAATGCTCCAACATCATCTTATGAGTTTCGCGCCCGATACCAGACTGTTTATAGCCCCCAAACGCCGCGTGCGCGGGGTAAGCATGGTAGCAATTGGTCCAGACACGACCAGCCTGAATGTTACGCCCCATGTGGTAGGCAATATTACCATTGCGGCTCCATACCCCAGCACCAAGGCCATAATCGGTATCGTTGGCAAGCTCCAGCGCTTCATCCATATCCTTGAAGGTCGTTACCGCCAAGACCGGGCCGAAAATCTCCTCCTGAAACACACGCATACTGTTCTTACCAAACAAAATGGTCGGTTCAAGGTAATATCCTTCAGCTAATTCGCCACCCAACGACTTACGTCTTCCCCCGGTCAGGATCCGTGCTCCTTCCTGCTTTCCGATTTCAATATAATTGAGAATGGTCTTCATCTGCCCTTCAGAGACCTGTGCCCCCATCTGCGTGCTGGCATCCAGAGGATTACCACTGCGGATGCTCTCTACCCGCTTGATCGCTCGCTCCATAAAACGTTCATAGATCGACTCCTGCACCAGTGCGCGGCTTGGACAGGTGCAGACTTCACCCTGATTGAACGCGAATAGCGCAAATCCTTCTAACGCTTTATCGAAGAATGCGTCCTCTTTATCCATGACGTCCGCAAAGAAAATGTTGGGCGATTTTCCCCCCAACTCCAAAGTCACCGGGATGATATTCTTTGTGGCATACCCCATGATTTGGCGGCCCACCTCGGTAGAACCGGTAAACGCCACCTTAGCAATACGTTTAGACGTAGCAAGATATTCACCCACTTCACCACCGGCCCCATTAACAACGTTGATCACCCCTGGCGGTAGGATGTCTTGGATCAACTCCATCAACAATAGCACTGATAGCGGGGTCAATTTAGCCGGTTTCAGAATAATGCAGTTACCCGCGGCCAGTGCAGGTGCCATCTTCCAGCAGGCCATCAGCAACGGAAAATTCCAGGGGATTATTTGCGCCACAACACCAAGCGGCTCGTGGAAATGATAAGCCACCGTCTCAGTGTCGATCTCACTGATACCACCTTCCTGTGCCCTTACACACGCAGCAAAATAACGAAAGTGGTCAATTGCCAGTGGAACATCAGCATTCACGGTTTCGCGGATAGGTTTACCGTTATCCCAAGTTTCTGCTGCCGCAAGCAATGCGATATTTTGCTCCATGCGTTCGGCAACACGGTTGAGCAAGTTGGCACGTGCCTGAACAGACATTTTACCCCATGCCCCTTTGGCATCGTGGGCTGCATCCAGCGCTAACTCAATATCATGAGATGAAGAGCTAGCTACTTCGCACAACACCTGACCCGTGATCGGGGTCAGGTTGGTAAAATATTCACCTTGTGTAGGGGGCACCCACGTACCACCGATAAAATTGTCATAACGTTTTTTTAACTTTAGAGGGAAAGCGGTGTTTTCGGGCGTGAGTTGACTTGCCGTAATGATGTGCGACATTGAGGTCTCCTTTTTGCATAGCAACACTACCGCCCGCAGGCGATGAGTAATCTCGCGACAAGATAGCCGCAAGTTCAGTAATCAAACCAACCGAATCACCTGACCCGTGATCGGGGTCAGGTTGGTAAAATATTCACCTTGTGTAGGGGGCACCCACGTACCACCGATAAAATTGTCATAACGTTTTTTTAACTTTAGAGGGAAAGCGGTGTTTTCGGGCGTGAGTTGACTTGCCGTAATGATGTGCGACATTGAGGTCTCCTTTTTGCATAGCAACACTACCGCCCGCAGGCGATGAGTAATCTCGCGACAAGATAGCCGCAAGTTCAGTAATCAAACCAACCGAATTCGGGAAAATATCTCTGCTGAAAAGGATAGGTTTGGAATGCCAAAGGCGTAGAGATAATCGCCAGGCGCATGAAGGAGATCACAATTTATTAAACTAACTGCAACATATAGCATCGCTTGTTTCAGCTACCAAATAGGCCACTGTCCCTCAGCAGGTGCTGATTACCTTTGCGGCGGGTAAACCCGCTGCGATCAAAGAACTCTAATACCTGAATTGCCAGTTTACGGCCCACGCCAAGCCGATCGCGAAAATCACCAGCGTTGGTACTGCCCTGGATTGCATCCAGTTCACGGATCAAGGCAGCGAACTGCTCAATTCGCTGGCTAAGGTAGTAACGGTCGACTACAACAGCGGTCACATGACCAAGCTGGGCCGCTTTACGTAGTGTGCCACGAACACGGCTTTCCTCTTCCCCCAATTCGGCCGCCAGATCGCGTACCCACCAGGGATCTTCACCAAACAGTGGTGCAATGCGATCCCACAATGCTTGCTGATCGTCAGAAAACGTCATCCCGTGTTCAGGCAGATGCAGCCAACCACGCGTGTTGTCAAGCAAACCTGCCGCTAGCAACCGCTCAATCATCATAAATACCAGTGATTCATCCAGTGTAGGTAAGGCCATCCGCCGCAGACGGGAACGCCCTAATCCCAGTTGATCGCCATGTTGTTGATGATATTCAGCAATCACCTGTAGCAACCGCTGTTCCTTCACTTGCACGTTATGCGGTGCCAAAGCTATACCGTCAGCAATCAGCAAAGCATGGCTGCTAATTAGTTCACGCAGGCCGTCTTCGGTCAATTGTCGCGCCCAGGCAAAAGCAGCAAGATCTAACGTCCCTACCGGTAAACGCAAATCCAGTACCTGCTTATCACTCTCTGCACGGGCTAATGCCGCCAGCCAGGCCAGGTAATCAGGCTGGCGTTTGCCCCGTTTAGGTGCCGAGAGCAGCAGCACGCGCGCCGCTCCCAAGGTTTGGCGCGCGCTAATATCGCGTAGCACTAACCGATCGTTTTCTACCAGCCACAGGGGACGATCGAGGATCAGCTCAGCCAACGTATCGTCCAACAGGGCGATACGGCCAGTAGTATGGCTGGCAGCATGATGGATATGCAGCGGTTGCCAATGCTGCAACGGCAAATCAGCCGCGAGAGTCACCAGAATACGTTCTGCCGCAGCAGGGGGTTGTTGAGCCAGCAGCCAATCGCCGCGCGTTACCTTTTCTTTGCTGACAGCACCACTGATGTTCAACGCAATACGTTGCCCAGCAAACGCCTGCTCTGCTGGTTGATTTTGCGCATGCAAACCCCGCACCCGCACCGGTACATCAGCGCCGGTCAACCATAATGTATCACCCACAGTAATACTGCCGCCCAACGCAGTGCCGGTCACAACCAACCCAGCGCCTTTGACACTGAAAGCACGGTCTATGGCCAACCGGAAGCGACGAGTCTGCTGGTGTTCACCCGGTTGTAGCACCAATAAGTGCTGACGCAGAGCATCGATACCTTCCCCCTGCGCCGCAGCAGTAACAAACAGTGGGGCATCGTGCCAGCCCTGTTGCGCCAATTCGGTGACGACCTGGTTACACACCTCGGTCACGCGATCTTTTTCCACACGATCGGCCTTGGTTAACGCGACCGTCAGGTTTACCCCACCGCTCAAACGTAAGATCGCTAGGTGCTCACGGGTTTGTGCCATCACACCATCGTCACAGGCAACGACAAGAAGCGCATGATCGATACCCCCAATACCTGCCAGCATGTTGCCAAGGAATTTTTCATGACCTGGCACATCGATAAACCCCAACACTCGGCCATCAGGTTGCGGCCAATAGGCGTAACCTAGATCGATGGTCATGCCCCGGCTTTTCTCCTCCGGCAGACGGTCTGCGTTAATACCGGTGATCGCCTGTAATAAGGTCGTTTTTCCGTGGTCGACATGGCCTGCAGTAGCAATAATCATACGCTTAGCGCCTCAATGAGTGCGTCCTCCTGTTCTAGACAGCGCAGATCGAGCCACAATTTACCGTCGTTGATGCGGCCAATCACCGGTTGTGGCAAGCGGCGCCACTGTTGCGCTAATGCTTCCAAGGTAGAACCACGCCCATCACAAGGGGAAAATGTCAGTGCGTAACTGGGTAAACGGTCCACCGGTAGCGATCCACTACCAATCTGTGACCAACATGGTTCAGCACGAAGTTCGAAACGGCTAGCAAACTGAGGGGTCAAGCGGCTCAGTAATCGCTGAGCGCTAGCCTGCATTTCCTGCTGCGGGCGTGTTAACAAGCGTAACGTCGGTAAATGCTCAACCAATAACTCTGGTTGTTGATACAGGCGCAAGGTAGCTTCCAACGCTGCCAACGTGATTTTACCAACGCGTAACGCGCGTTTGAGAGGATGTTGTTGCAAACGGGCAATCTGCGCTTTTTTGCCGACGATAATCCCAGCCTGCGGCCCTCCCAGCAATTTGTCACCGGAAAATGTTACCAAATCAACACCAGCGGCGATCAAACGTTGCGGCATAGGCTCAGCGGGAAGACCATATTGCGTCATGTCGATCAGCGAACCACTCCCCAGATCGGTCGCCGTAGGAATACCCAGTTCGCGACCCAGTAACGCCAGCTCACTTTCGTCCACCGCGGTGGTAAACCCTTGAATACAGTAATTACTGGTGTGCACCTTCATCAGCAAACCCGTTTGCTCGTTGATGGCAGCTCGATAATCTTTAAGATGCGTGCGGTTGGTCGTACCAATCTCCACTAACTGGCAACCTGCCTGACGCATAACGTCTGGAATACGGAACGCGCCGCCAATCTCCACCAATTCACCACGCGATACCACGACTTGCTGACCCGGCGCGACCGCTGCCAGCATTAACAGCACAGCGGCGGCGTTATTATTGACGATGCAAGCATCTTCCGCACCGGTTAGTTGGCACAGCAGATCTGCGACTGCCCGATCGCGATGCCCCCGGCCCGCACCGTCTAAATCGTATTCCAATGTCACTGCGGTAGCCATCGAACGGGCCACTGCATCAATTGCGGGACGTGCCAACAGGGCTCGCCCCAAGTTGGTGTGTAACACGGTACCGCTGAGATTAAACACCGATTGTAGCGCCGAACGCTGTTGTTGGTTAAGGCGTTCCTGCAGGGCCTTTGGCCAGTCCTGGCACCATTCAGGCAATTGCTGCTGTGTCTTAATGACCTCACGCGCCTGTGCCTGCATCTGACGAAGCAGTTCGCCAATCAGCGTTTGGCCATATTGAACTACATTGGGTTCAATAGCGGGATTGCGCAGTAAGCGGTCAATAGCAGGTAATTGGTTGTAAAGTCGCTGGGATTCAGTACTCATGGTCGCTTATTTCACCTGAATGGTATCGATAATACGCTGCACCAAGGCCCGGAGGCTCCCGGCGTGATAATCGGTGATAGCATCTGCAACGTTAATCACTCGCTTATTGAACACCGTCTGTCCCGTGGTGGAAACCATTTTCTGCCCATTTACGCTCTGTTCGGTGCCTAACCGACGAAATATCCGCATCATCTCATCCCTTGAGTGTCACTCACCATGGCGTAAACGTAGCAACTCGCCTCCGTGTTTGCCAGATTCTAACCTGTACTGATTAAAGAGGAGAGTCTGATTGAGGTTATCGCTACGAGATAACGCTATTCAAATTGTGCAGCAACTATTTGTCAATCGTTTGCGTCCTACGGCTTTAGGACTTGGCCCGTCTGTTGACGCAAGAATAATTCGGGCAACGAAGCGGGAGCGTCGTTAACATAAAAATGGAATCAATGAATCCCTGAGTGGCACGTAGCGTGAGGCGAAAGACGCGTTTGAGCATCAGTACGGTGGAAATAGCTAACGCACAATAACGTTGTGGTCGCCCTCGTGAAGACGTTTTTTACTCGTCGTACCAAGCCCGGCGGGCCGGCTCGTCGAGCCAGAATGTCAGCAAACCACGGTTGACGAGAGTCTTTAAAGCATAGACGGCAGTGCAGCTGTGGTCATTAGCGAGGGGCTCTACACTGAGGCGCCGCCGCTATAGACAAGCTGCAACGGTCTTGACGCTTGACTCAGCAGCTTCGAGCAGCTGTTTGGCGGCATTCAAATCGGTTCTTTTCGGCAGGGTATAAATTGCAAACAGATAAATAAAAAACCAATCAAGTGACAAAATATTTCAAATCAAGCATGGATAAAAAAGTCATTTACACTATGATTATTAAGATATTTCAATGAAGTCGTTGTAACACACCGTCAGAAAAAGTTTATATAGAATAGTAGATCAGTAAATCAAACTAATGGTTAAAAAGAGCAGTAATAAAAAGGAATTTTTTACCTGATTTTTTCTTAAAAACAACTCTTCAGCGCAAGGGGCACATTACGAAGCAACACCCAGGTTACTTAGGTTGTGTCCCTAATGCACGCAAGCGCCGCTAGCGATCATTTGGTCACAGTGCAACGGTTTTGGACCCAATGAACGGCCAACCACGCAGCAATGCTCTCAAATAGCCCCAACCCAGAGGGGATATTACCAGGATTTGTTTCGAATAGATTTGAATGCTGTTTGCAGCAGCACCAAAAGGGCTAAGCCTTGGATGACCAAGTAGCAAAACCAACAATTATGCGGGTATAACGCTATCTGAAATGTTTCAAACCTAAAGGATGAAGGAGATACCATGAAGAATGTTTTCTTTTTTGACGCAATGCTGACACCGAGAATTATTACCGGCGTTTATTGGCTCTGCCTGCTAAGTATTCTAGTTAGTGGGGTTGGGGTGATGTTTTACGGTGAATTTTTCAGCGGTTTGTTGGGTATGATTATCGCTGGTGTACTGACTCGCGTCGGTTTTGAACTGATCATCATTACATTCAAGAATAACGAATATCTGCGCAAAATTGCCGAGAAGCCTTGATAAACGTTCATTGATGCAGAGATCTTTGCTACGCGTAATTGATACCAAGTGGTGGTGGCACGAACGCTTTCTCCCACATCGGGTATGGCGCAACTCCAGTTCTTCACCCAAGTTCATTCAACTTACAGGTAGACAGTAACTGAACGATGAATCTATCGGTAACCGGTTTAATTACCGTTAAACGGCGACCCGAAAGGGAAATCACAAGGATGTGATTTTTAATTATTCTGCCAAATCCCATGTCATTATGGTTTTTCGCATCACATCAGGAGAACGCTTAGCTAAAACCGAGGAGGGTGAACGCATCATCCTGTGGATGGTAGTCGAGCAAGCGCGTGGTTTCTTCCAACGATAGCCTTTTGTAGCGGTTATTAGAGATGCCATGCACCACGGCATATTGCACATCAGCAATGCGGATGCAGCGATCAAGTAAGTCAGCGGCATCTCTATGGCTTAAGAATGCGCTCATATCCCGAGCCGTGATCTGTTTACCTGCATCAAGAGCTGCAAAGTTAGCAATGCGCACTGACAACGCCGAGAGCCCCTCTTGATAGGCAAAATAGGCAGCAATGCCTTCACCAAATGCTTTACTGGCACCGTACATATTCTTTGGTCTTGGCGCATCTTCAGGACGGATCTCATAACTTAGCGGGTAACCTTCTACCGCTTGTGCACAGCTGGCAAAAACCACACGTCTGCAGCCAGCGTCTTTCGCTGCTCGAAATATATTAAAAGTGCCAAGGATATTATTGTTCAATAATGAAGGACGGAACTCTGCGTTTGAGGAAAGATCGGCAGCCAAATGCAACACGGTGTCGATGTTAGCACAAGCAGCGCGGCAGGCTTGGATATCAGTGATATCAAATGCCAAGACTTGGTCATCTGGGCGAAGACGTGCAAGCATGCCAATTTCTTTGTCTGCTAGCCGAAAAGCGTAGCGTTCGCCTACAAACTGCCTGAAAGCTGATGCGATTCGGCCACCAGCTCCAGTAATTAACACCCGTCCAAGCTCGGTACGTAATGCCATGGCTACTGCAATCCCTAAATCAAATTTTCCGGGTATTAGTAATAATACTGTGAGCTATTTTTGTCTACTTTTTAATTAATTTTTCTGATGTATTTTGATCACCATTACAGATTTATCTTAGTGATTTTTTCTGTTGTTGATTAATTCAGTAAGAATACTCTCATTTACTTTGGGCTAACAAAGATGCAAACAGTTTAATCTAAAAACAAATTTAAATTTTTATCTTACTGTTTTTTATTTAATTTATTCATTTTCATTGAGTTTTCACCGCTGATTCATATATATACTCACTATAAATTACATTCAGACATTTAATTAGCAAGCTTAATGTTTGGCCTGTAGTACATATGAATGAGCTAATGCGATTCATTCTCACATTTCGGCAAACCGAAAACCTATTATGTATTGTGGATCACAATTTAATAAATTTTTGGTGGAAAACCTTGCCGTATTGAAAAACAGGATGCTACCGTCATGACTCAACCGATTTAGGGTTGTCACTGCTTTGGCAGGCAAAACCTAAACCTTGGGCTTCTTTTTCCTTTATTGGGAATAGACGCAACAAGGTTTAGGTTTTTTTTTGTGCTGAATTCCATGGCGGCGATTGGCCATCGCCGTTGGTCGTGAACAGTAGCGTCATGTATTTAAGGATAGAACGATGAAATATCAGGAAGTAGCCAGTGAGATATTGGCTGGCGTCGGTGGTCGCGACAATGTGAAAAGTCTGGTGCATTGCGCCACTCGCCTGCGTTTTAAACTGAATGAACGGAGTAAAGCAGATGCGGAAGCACTGAAGAGAAATCCAGGCGTTATCATGGTTGTGGAAAGCGGCGGTCAGTTTCAGGTGGTCGTGGGTAACCATGTCGGTGAGGTCTATAATGCCTTAAGTGTGCTGGCTGGGCTAGGTGATGCAACACCCAATACGGCTAATACTGATAATGAGGATAAAAAGGAAAACTTACTCAGCCGTTTTATCGACATCGTTTCCGGCATTTTTGTCCCATTACTCGGCGTAATGGCGGCTTCAGGGATCTTGAAAGGGTTCCTAGCATTAAGTCTAGCCTGTGGTTGGTTACTGGAAAGTAGCGGGACTTTCAAGCTGTTGTTTGCCGCCAGCGATTCGCTGTTCTATTTTTTCCCTATCATGCTGGGTTACACAGCGGGCAAGAAATTCGGTGGCAATCACTTTATAACCATGGCAATAGGTGGAGCGCTGACGCACCCCTTGATAATGACAGCTTTCGATGCATCGCAGCAGGCAGGAAGCCAGCCAGAGTATTTTCTCGGTATCCCAATTACCTTTATCAACTATAGCTCGTCGGTCATCCCGATTATTTTTGCTGCTTGGGTTTCTTGCCGACTGGAACCGCTGTTTAACCGGGTTATACACAGTGCGTTGCGTAATTTTTTGACGCCGCTGATGTGTCTGGCGATCACGGTACTTTTGACCTTCCTGCTTATTGGGCCTGTAGCAACTTGGTTGAGTCAAACACTGGCTCATGGCTACCAAGCCATTTATGGCTTTAATCCGATCGTGGCGGGAGCGTTTATGGGGGCACTGTGGCAGGTCTTTGTGATCTTTGGCCTACATTGGGGTTTTGTCCCTCTGATGATCAATAACATCAGCGTGTTTAGGCACGACACGCTGGTACCACTGTTGTTGCCAGCGGTAATGGGCCAAGTGGGCGCAACGCTGGGAGTGATGCTGCGTACTCGCGATGCCAAACTGCGTGTGATGGCGGGTTCGGCCGTTACCGCAGGGATCTTCGGCATTACCGAACCTGCGGTGTATGGGGTCACATTGCCGAATAAGCGTCCGTTTATTTTCGGTTGTATCGGGGGGGCTTTAGGCGGCGCGATCATCGGTTACTTCCATACCAAGACCTACTCATTTGGTTTGGTGAGCATCTTCACTTTCGCTCAAATCATCCCTGCTGGCGGCTTTGACACTACTGTGTGGGGGGCAATCGGCGGTACGTTATTCGCGTTTATATTTGCCGCTATCGCCAGTTATTTGTTCGGTATCGTGCCCATGGCAGAGCAAAAAACGGAAAAGGCCCAAGATGCTGGCCCATCGGTCAACCGCAAGCAGCTGGTTACCAGCCCGATAACCGGGGATATTATTCCCCTTGAGCAGGTGAAAGATGACACCTTTGCCAGTGGCCTGCTGGGGAAAGGCGTCGCCATTCAACCACACCTAGGCAGAGTGGTCTCACCAGTCGATGGCAGCATCGCGTCGCTGTTCAAAACCCGTCATGCCATCGGTATTGAATCAAATGACGGCGCAGAACTGTTAATCCATGTTGGTATTGATACCGTTAAACTCGATGGCCTGCATTTCACCGCACATATCAAAGAAGGCGATCGGGTCAAACAGGGCGATCTACTGATCGAGTTTGATCTTGAGGCCATTCGTGCAGCAGGTTTTGATACCACAACACCCGTTATTGTCAGCAACAGTGACGACTATATCGATGTGCTTACCAGTGGCCAGAGTCAGGTACAAGAACAAGCACCGCTACTGACTTTATTACGTTAATCAGGATCATTGAGGAGAAAGCGATGAGTTGCAAATTTCCAGAACATTTTTTATGGGGCGGCGCGGTTGCAGCAAATCAGGTGGAAGGGGCGTACCTGGAAGAAGGTAAAGGCCTTTCGACGTCAGACCTGCAACCACAAGGGATTTTTGGTGCACTGACACCGCGTGTTGCCGGCGATAACGGTATCAAAGATGTGGCGATCGATTTCTATCACCGTTACCCGGAAGATATTGCACTGTTTGCTGAGATGGGTTTTAAATGCTTACGTACCTCGATCGCCTGGACTCGTATCTTCCCACAAGGAGATGAAGAGGCACCCAACGAAGCTGGGTTAGCATTTTATGATCGGCTGTTTGATGAGATGGCAAAATATAGTATCCAACCGTTGATTACCCTTTCCCACTACGAAATGCCCTATGGCCTGACACAAAAGTATGGTGGCTGGGGGAGTCGCAGGACCATTGAGTTTTTCGAACGCTATGCACGTACCGTGTTTGAGCGCTACAAACACAAGGTCAAGTACTGGTTGACATTCAATGAAATAAACATGTCGCTGCATGCACCGTTCACCGGAGTCGGTCTACCGGAAGACAGTAGCAAGAGCGATATTTATCAAGCGATCCACCATCAATTGGTGGCCAGCGCCAAAGCAGTGAAGGCTTGCCATGAGATTGTGCCCAATGGGCAAATCGGCAATATGCTATTAGGTGGTATTCTTTATCCACTAAGTTGCAAACCAGAAGACGTATTGGAAACACAGCGTCAGAACCGCGACTGGCTGTTTTTTGGCGATGTTCAAGCTCGTGGTGCTTACCCATCTTATATGACGCGTTTCTTCCGTGAAAATGACATTCAAGTGACCATTACGGAGGAAGATAAACAGGCACTGTGTGAAACGATCGACTTTATTTCGTTCAGCTACTACATGAGTGGTTGCGTTACCACCGATCAAACACTGAACAACACCGCACGTGCGAACATTCTAAATATGGTACCCAACCCGCATCTGGCAAGTTCAGAGTGGGGTTGGCAAATTGACCCTGTTGGTCTGCGTTATCTGCTTAATGTGTTGTATGACCGCTATCAAAAACCCCTGTTTATTGTTGAAAATGGTTTAGGGGCAAAAGATCGTCTTGAAGCCGATGGCAGTATCAATGACGATTACCGCATCAATTACCTTAACGATCATTTGGTGCAAGTGGCAGAGGCGATTGACGATGGAGTTGAAGTCATGGGCTATACCAGTTGGGGCCCGATCGATTTGGTCAGCGCTTCAAAAGCAGAAATGTCGAAACGTTATGGTTTTATCTATGTTGACCGTGATGATGCGGGCAACGGTACTCTTGAACGCCGCCGCAAGAAGAGTTTTTACTGGTATCGTGATGTGATTCAGAGCAATGGCAACCGCCTGAAAGCCAAGTAATTACCTTTTTTAAACAGCCCGGCGTAATAGCCGGGCATCTATAAAAATAGATGGGCGCTATGTAGCCGTAATCGTTATCCCTCTGTTGCTGGCATTGTGACCCGCCTGATTGCATTACCTCTGTCGTACTTAGCGAGCAACATTCAGAACGCTAACCTTTACTACGGTACCAGGCAACGTCGTCATAACGGGATCTTCGTTGAAACCGTTTATACTATGTTGTTGCAACTTTTTCACCAATGACAGAAAAGCGGGCGCTTTCAGAAAATCATGTAATTGTTTGGCCTTTTTGGCACCTATGCCTGTAATTTCCTGCCATTGGGCTGGCGTCATTTGCTTAATTTGCGACCAATTTTGAAGAGTAGCCGACTGCAGCGGGGAAAGCGGAATACCAAGAGCCATTAGCCAATGACCAAAAGGTTGCTGCTGCGCCAGACGAAGCTGCTGATAAAGGGTTTGCCTACGCTTTTGCCCCATGCCAGGAACACGGCTAAGTCGCTCTGGGGTTAAATCCAGCCAATCCAATAAGCCATCTACCAATCCCTGATCGATTAGCATTTGCCATCCGGCTTTGCCCAGGCCAGCGATATTCAGACCATTCGCACTACTCAACCAGACTAAACGCGCCATAAATTGCTGCCGACAACCAGGTTCTAAAGTAAAACAGCTCAGCGGGTGGTAATTCTCCGGCTTTGGCACTTCGAAAGTTTTTCTTTCCATCGTTCGCCATACGACTTGCTCCAAATGCGGTATGCCTTGCCCCTTCAAGCTGATAGCAACATGATCGCCCGTAACAATATCCCATTTCCGCCACAATGCCAGCGAACCGAGGTTAACACGCCGTATCCACTTATCATCCATGCGTACTGGTTCCAGACGCAGCACCACTGCGATTTTACCGGTACGGCCAATAGCAAACTCGACTTCGTTCACCCTCGCTACTTGCTGAACGGGCGGATATTTCCAAGCGGCGGCCCAATCTCCAGGTTTAGCTTGCCAATAACGGCTTGGAGGAACTGTTCCCTGATGGATAACGACCCCATCAGTGACGAACGGTAAGGGTGTCCGATGCCAGAATTCACGCCATTGCTCCACATCCGCCACTGTATTGACCGGCTTTGAGTATTGCTGCGAGAGCAGAAAGCCCATGTCAGTAAGCTGTTGCAGACGTTCTGCCATTCTCTCAGGGCCATCAGGCCATGACCATACAAACAAGCCAAGCTGCTTCAATTCAGCTGAGGGCGAATTGCGCATCAACATCCCAGCAGCCTTAGAACGGGCGTTTATGCCGCCTTGAGTCTGCTGCCGATGATCGTTCACCTTCAGGAACAGTTCTCCCTGTAAAACCAGAGATTCTGGCACTTGTTTTAAAACTTTAGGCACTGCGGGAATGGATCGAACCTTTTCCAACCAATTTTCCCCCTTCAGCCCGTTGCCCCGGCTAATGGCACTGACCAGTACGCCATCTTGATAGACCAACGTTACCGCCACCCCATCAATTTTAGGCTGAACCCATAAATCATGACGCCCTTGCATCCATTGCCCAACCGCATTGCGGTCAGGGAGTTTCCGTAACCCCGTTTGCGGCACCGGATGCTGAACTTTGCCTGCAGGCAACGTAGGTATGTTGTCTTTTGCTCTTGCATCGCCCACACAATATTGCCAATCTTGCAGTTGCCGCACTAAACCATCGTATATCTCGTCTTCAATCAGACCATTACCAAAGCGATAATAAGCCTCATCCCAGCGAGCCAACTGGTCATGCAGCGCCGTCATTTCCAAACGCAACCTTTCGGTAGACCAATTCGGACAGTTTTTAGCCCATGCAGTACCACATAGAAATATCATCACCATCAGCACGCGACTCCCTCGACTAACGCAGTTCAACATTGCACACCTCCTTGATATGCAAGAGTAAACACGCAATATTCCATTTTGACGAACAGCAATAAAATGAAATGCAAAATGTTTTCCAAAAAATATGCGTGTTTGCAGAAAACATTAAAATTATCCCGATACATCACTCAAATCGGCTTTTTATTCCTATTTTTGCTAGAAAACAGCGACCAAAATGAGAGCGAACACTGCATATCGCCCGTCAGCCGTGTATACTGTGTCGAGAAATTACACTTCCGCTGTCACTAACCTGCGGCCTATACCGGTAGGCTTTATTGGCGCAGACAGTTTGGACACGGCAGCATGCTGAAACCATAACGTAGAGGCAGTGCGTAAGGATTTCTCGCCTTGCCAAGGCCCAAATTGACAAGTGAAATAGCCCTAAAGGGCAGGCTTTTAATCAATCGATATCAACGAACATCATCATGGCTCAAGGCACGCTTTATATTGTCTCAGCACCAAGTGGCGCAGGGAAATCAAGTCTGATTCAGGCTTTGTTAAAAACGCAACCGCTGTACGACACGCAGGTTTCCGTTTCACACACCACGCGCGAACGCCGCCCGGGTGAGAATCACGGTGAACATTACTTTTTCGTTTCGAAAGACGAATTCCACCGTATGATTGAGCAGGATGAGTTTCTTGAGCATGCAGAAGTCTTCAGCAACTATTACGGCACCTCACGCGCCGCAATTGAACAAGTCCTGTCGACCGGTGTTGATATCTTTCTGGATATCGATTGGCAAGGTGCTCAACAAATCCGTGCAAAGATGCCACACGCGCGCAGCATCTTCATTCTGCCACCTTCGAAGGAAGAACTTGGCCGACGCCTGCGTGGTCGTGGGCAAGATGCCGATGATGTGATCGCACGGCGTATGGCTCAAGCCGTTGCAGAAATGACGCATTACGCGGAGTATGATTATTTAATAGTAAATGATGATTTCGATCTGGCACTGTCCGATCTGAAAACCATTATTCGTGCCGAACGCTTGCGTTTGGGCCGTCAAATATTGCGGCATGATGCTTTAATCAGCAAATTATTGGCAGACTGAAGACAGTTTCAGTATTATGCCCAGTCTTTTCGTCACCTGTGGAGTAGCACAAATATGGCACGCGTAACTGTTCAAGACGCTGTAGAGAAAATTGGTAACCGTTTTGACCTGGTGTTGGTCGCTGCTCGTCGAGCTCGTCAGATCCAGACTGGTGGTAAAGACGCTCTGGTACCCGAAGAGAACGATAAGTTCACCGTTATCGCTCTACGTGAAATCGAAAAAGGCCTGATCAATAGCCAGATCCTCGATGTACGTGAGCGTCAGGAACAGCAAGAACAGGAAGCCGCAGAGATCCAAGCGGTTACTGCCATTGCTGAAGGTCGTCGTTGATTAGACAGTGAGTCTGCCTTGTACCTGTTTGAAAGCCTGAATCTGCTGATTCAACGTTACTTGCCTGAGGAGCAGATTAAGCGTCTCAAACAGGCATACCTTGTTGCACGTGATGCTCACGAGGGGCAGACGCGCTCCAGCGGTGAGCCTTATATTACTCACCCCGTCGCAGTGGCCTGTATTCTGGCAGAGATGCGTCTCGATCATGAGACACTGATGGCAGCCCTGCTGCACGACGTTATCGAAGATACCACTGCCACCTATCAGGATATGGAACAACTGTTCGGCAAAAGCGTTGCTGAACTGGTTGAAGGCGTATCCAAACTCGACAAATTAAAGTTCCAGAATAAAAAAGAAGCGCAGGCGGAAAACTTCCGCAAGATGATCATGGCGATGGTGCAAGATATCCGCGTCGTACTGATCAAATTGGCCGACCGCACACACAACATGCGAACGCTTGGTTCATTGCGCCCGGACAAACGCCGGCGTATCGCCCGTGAAACGCTGGAAATCTATAGCCCGTTGGCTCACCGTTTAGGTATTCACAATCTGAAAACCGAACTGGAAGAGTTGGGTTTTGAGGCGCTTTATCCGAACCGCTACCGCGTAATTAAAGAAGTGGTGAAATCCGCACGTGGTAACCGCAAGGAAATGATCCAGAAAATCCTCGCCGAAATCGAAGGCCGTCTGACCGAGGCTGGTATCCCTTGCCGCGTCAGTGGGCGAGAAAAACACCTCTATTCTATCTATTGCAAAATGCATCTGAAAGAACAGCGTTTCCATTCCATTATGGATATTTACGCGTTCAGAGTCGTTGTGAAAGAAGTCGACACCTGCTATCGGGTGTTGGGCCAGGCACACAGCCTCTATAAACCGCGCCCAGGCCGCTTCAAAGATTATATTGCCATTCCAAAGGCCAACGGTTACCAATCGCTGCATACTTCGCTGATTGGTCCACATGGCGTACCCGTTGAAGTGCAGATCCGTACCGATGATATGGATCAGATGGCAGAAATGGGGGTTGCTGCACACTGGGCCTATAAGGAACAGGGGGAAACACCCGGTACTACCGCACAAATTCGCGCACAGCGGTGGATGCAAAGCCTGCTTGAATTGCAACAAAGCGCGGGCAGTTCATTTGAATTTATCGAAAGTGTGAAATCCGATCTGTTCCCGGATGAGATTTACGTTTTCACACCAGAAGGTCGTATTGTTGAGCTGCCGGCAGGCGCAACCCCTGTCGACTTTGCCTATGCGGTACATACCGATATCGGTCATGCCTGCGTCGGTGCACGTGTTGATCGCCAACCTTATCCTTTGTCGCAGGCCCTGCACAGTGGTCAAACGGTAGAGATCATCACCGCCCCAGGTGCGCGGCCAAATGCAGCCTGGTTGAATTTTGTTGTGAGCTCGAAGGCCCGCGCAAAAATACGCCAGATGCTGAAAAACCTTAAGCGCGACGACTCCGTCAGCTTGGGCCGCCGGTTGCTCAACCATGCACTCGGTGGTAGCCGCAAACTTTCCGAAGTTCCAAAAGAAAACATTCAGCACGAGCTGGAACGCATGAAATTGGCCACTCTGGACGATCTGCTGGCAGAAATTGGCCTCGGTAACGCCATGAGTGTTGTAGTGGCGAAGAACCTGCAGGGTGACAAGTCAAGCCTGGGAGCTTCCTCTGGCACGCACCATCTGGCGATCAAAGGTGCTGATGGTGTTCTTATTACTTTCGCCAAATGCTGCCGCCCAATTCCCGGTGATCCAATCATTGCCCATGTCAGTCCAGGTAAAGGGCTGGTGATCCACCATGAGTCCTGTCGTAATATACGCGGCTATCAGAAAGAACCTGAAAAATTCATGGCGGTAGAATGGGATATGGAAACTGAACAGGAATTCATTGCGGAAATCAAAGTAGATATGTTCAACCATCAAGGGGTGCTGGCCAGCCTTACGGCAGCTATAAATGCAGCAGAATCAAATATTCAAAGTCTGAATACCGAAGAGAAAGATGGTCGGGTCTACTGCGCCTTTATTCGTTTAACCACCCGCGATCGCATCCATTTGGCAAATATCATGCGTAAAATCCGTATTATGCCGGATGTGATTAAAGTTCACCGAAACCGAAATTAGCGCTTATGAGCCCTGAACGCTATGCGCGGATTTGTGAAATGCTGACGACACGGCAGCCCGACCTGACGGTCTGCCTTGAGCAGGTGAACAAACCGCATAACGTCTCCGCTATTATTCGCACTGCCGACGCCGTTGGCGTGCATCAGGTCCACGCGGTGTGGCCATCCACACGGATGCGTACGCAAGTTGCCTCAGCCGCGGGCAGTAACAGCTGGGTAAATGTAAAAACGCATCGTACCATTGTCGATGCGGTCGCCCACCTCAAAGCTCAGGGCATGCAAATCCTGGCAACTCACCTTTCTACACGCGCCGTCGATTTCCGTGAAATAGACTATACCCGCCCCACATGTATCCTATTGGGGCAGGAAAAAACAGGTATTACCGAAGAAGCCTTGGGCCTGGCCGATAGAGATATCATTATTCCGATGATCGGTATGGTGCAATCGCTCAATGTTTCTGTCGCCTCAGCACTTATTCTGTATGAAGCACAACGCCAGCGGCAAAATGCAGACATGTATCGCCGTGAATACAGCGCGTTGGATGTAGAAGAACAGCAACGTCTGCTGTTTGAAGGCGGTTATCCGGTGTTGGCCAACGTGGCCAAACGCAAAAGGTTGCCGCGCCCACACATTGACGAACAAGGCCAAGTGGTCGCCGATGCCGAATGGTGGGCAACCATGCAGGCGACAACGGCACACCGATGAAAGGCCGTTTACTGGATGCCGTCTCACTAACGACGCTCTCCGGGGTTGGGGCCAGCCAGGCGGCAAAACTGGCTAAAATCGGTTTGAGCACCATTCAGGATTTGCTGCTACACCTCCCTCTGCGTTATGAAGACCGTACTCGTTTGTACCTGATTAACGATCTGCTACCTGGCATTTTTGCTACGGTTGAAGGTGAGGTTTTGCGCACCGATATCAGTTTTGGTCGTCGCCGTATGCTGACCAGCCAGATCAGCGATGGCACCGGCATCCTGACCATGCGCTTCTTCAACTTCAATGCAGCAATGAAGAATAGCCTGGCTACTGGTCGCCGTGTAACCGCCTATGGTGAAGTCAAACGTGGTACCCATGGTGCAGAAATCATTCACCCGGAATATCGTATTCAGGGTGAGAACAGTGACATGGCGCTACAGGAAGCCTTAACGCCTGTTTATTCCACCACTGAAGGAGTGCGGCAAGCTACGCTACGTAAGTTGACCGATCAGGCACTAACCCTTCTGGATAGCAGTGCTATTGCCGAACTATTGCCACCAGAGTTAAGCGGTGGTTTGATGAGCCTATCGCAGGCTTTGCATACTCTGCACCGCCCACCACCTGATATCCAACTGGCTGATTTGGAACAGGGTAAACATCCTGCACAAAAACGTCTTATCCTTGAAGAGTTACTGGCACACAACCTCAGTATGCTAGCAGTTCGTGCCGGGGCACAAAGTCACAAAGCGTTACCGTTACTACCAGATCATAAGCTGAGAACCCGTTTCCTCTCTCAACTCCCGTTTGCCCCCACTGCAGCACAATATCGCGTAGTGGCAGAGATTGAAGCCGATATGCAAAAAGGCTTCCCAATGATGCGTCTGGTTCAGGGCGACGTGGGTTCAGGTAAAACGTTAGTTGCAGCAATGGCAGCTTTGCAAGCCATTGCTCATGGTAAACAGGTAGCACTAATGGCACCAACCGAACTGCTAGCTGAACAACATGCCAATAACTTCCGGCAATGGTTTGAACCTCTGGGTTTAGAGGTAGGCTGGCTGGCTGGAAAGCAAAAAGGTAAAGCGCGAATCGCACAGCAGGAAGCGATTGCCAGCGGTCAAGTCTCCATGGTGGTGGGAACGCATGCCATGTTTCAGGAGCAAGTGCTGTTTAGCAACCTCGCACTGGTGATCATTGATGAACAGCACCGTTTTGGCGTGCACCAACGGCTAGCATTATGGGAAAAAGGTGAAGAACAAGGATTCCATGCGCATCAGTTGATCATGACTGCCACTCCCATCCCACGCACACTGGCAATGACTTCCTACGCCGATCTCGACACCTCCGTCATTGATGAACTGCCCCCGGGGCGCACCCCCGTGACTACCGTTGCTATTCCCGATACGCGCCGTGCCGATATCATTAAGCGAGTAAAAAGTGCTTGTCTTGAAGAAAACCGGCAGGCTTATTGGGTGTGTACGCTGATTGAAGAATCCGATTTACTGGAAGCTCAGGCAGCTGAAGCAACTTGGGAAGAGTTAAAAATCGCCCTACCAGAGCTGAAAGTTGGATTGGTTCATGGGCGCATGAAGGCCCAAGAGAAACAGGCCATCATGCAAGCATTCAAACAGGGAGAGCTGCAATTACTGGTAGCCACAACCGTAATTGAAGTGGGTGTCGATGTGCCGAATGCTAGCTTGATGATTATCGAAAACCCTGAGCGTTTAGGACTGGCGCAGTTGCACCAGCTGCGTGGCCGGGTTGGTCGTGGTGCCATAGCCTCACACTGCGTATTGCTCTATAAAACACCACTGAGCAAAACCGCACAAAAACGCCTACAAGTACTTAGGGACAGTAACGATGGCTTCGTTATTGCTCAGAAAGATTTAGAAATCCGTGGGCCGGGTGAGTTATTGGGTACCCGCCAAACCGGTAGCGTAGAGTTCAAAGTGGCCGATTTATTGCGCGATCAGTCGATGATCCCCGAAGTTCAGCGCGTGGCACGCCATATACACCAGCATTACCCACAGCATGCACATGCCCTGATCGAGCGCTGGATGCCGGAAACAACCCGCTACTCCAACGCCTGAACCTGCAACCCTCCCGCTCGGCGAGCTGCAGGATCTCCCATGCAAATCAGCCAAACATTGGTAGCAACAGATACAGCTTAATTACAATCGCATTGGCGATATCGATAAAGAATGCACCAACCATTGGCACAACAAGGAAAGCCAAGTGGGAAGGGCCGAAACGATCGGTAATCGCCTGCATGTTAGCAATAGCTGTAGGTGTTGCCCCCATCCCAAAACCACAATGCCCGGCCGCCAGCACGGCGGCATCATAATTTTTGCCCATGACGCGGTAAGTCACAAAAATCGCATACAGTGCCATCACCAAAGTCTGAACGGCTAGAATAGCCAGCATCGGCAGTGCCAGAGAAGCCAGTTCCCACAGGCGCAGACTCATTAATGCCATCGCCAGAAACAGCGAGAGACTGACATTACCCAACACCGAAACCGCACGTTCAAAAACGGTGTAGAAACCGGTAGCCGACAGCGAATTGCTAAGGATCACTCCCACAAACAGCACGCAAACGAAAATAGGTAATTCAAACACACTACCTTTCAATAATTCGGCAATAAATTGGCCAACACTCAGGCAAATAGCGATCATGGCAATGGTTTCCACCATAACCAATGAGGTAATCAGACGGCCACTTTCCGGCTTTTCAAAACCACTCGGCTGTACACTGTCGTCCGGCCTCCCTTCAGGGGTTGAGGAATGTTTCACCAAATAGCGTGCAACCGGGCCACCAATGAGCCCCCCTAGAACCAGACCAAAAGTAGCGCAGGCTATTGCGACTTCTGTCGCATTCTCAAAACCATAACGCTCAATAAACACTTTGCTCCAAGCAGCGCCTGTACCATGACCACCAGAAAGCGTGATCGAGCCTGCGATCAACCCCATTAGAGGGTCCAGACCCAGCATTTTCGCCATGGCAACACCAATACCGTTTTGCACCACCAGCAGCCCAAGCACCACAAACAGGAATATAAACAGTGCCTTCCCTCCTGCACGCAAACGCGCCAGATTGGCATTCAGACCGATAGTGGCAAAAAAAGCCAACATTAGGGGATCTCTGAGCGACATATCGAAGCTGATTTCCCAGTTAATGGTTTTTTTCAGTAGTAGTAGCAGCAATGCTACGAGCAGTCCCCCGGCAACGGGAGCGGGAATAGTATATTTTCTCAGAAAAGGAATGGTGCGGATACCTTTGTTTCCAATCAGCAAAACCAGCGTGGCTGCAACTAAAGTGCCATAAGTATCGAGATGGAACATCTCAATTACCCCATTTTAGAATCAATATGTGATTAATTATAAACCATAAATCTAATCAGACTTTTAGCTAACCCACATAAGAGTACAAAGGGTGGGATTCACCCCGGCCACCAGGCTGTGTCCCTCAATTGCCCGTGGTGCCGTCGCAGACCCACAAGCCCGTTATCAAGGTGGGGGGGAAGGGCAGAGTTGCCATCTGTTCAAACCCGAAACACAGAGAACAGGCTTCTGGGACGCGCCCCTTCGGGCTGGGGCCATTGAGGGGCACTGCCTAGCAAAACTCAGATACAGTAAAGAGATATACTCGTCATACTTCAAGTTGCTTGGGTGTTGACTACCTCCGTTCACCCCAGTCACTTACCTGAGTAAGCTCCTGGGGCTTCGCTCAGTTGCCACCTACAAGCAACTCGAATTATTTTGGGTATAGATATTAATCTAACCTACTACTCATAATAATTAAAAATGCAAAAACCGTGGTATTTGTCAGATTGTCTGCGGTAAACACATTAATGCGCAACCGTTTGCTTTTGTGAGATGGATCATTAAAATGCCTTCTTTGCCGTTTAGGGAATGCTACACCATGTCCACTCAATCCGCAGAGCTCGATGCCACACCAAAGGCATCAGTAACGAGCCAAAATGCCAGTGACCTGATTTATCGTCTGGAAGACCGCCCACCGCTGCCGCAAACGCTGTTTGCCGCTAGTCAGCACCTGTTGGCAATGTTCGTCGCCGTGATCACCCCGGCACTGCTGATTTGCCAAGCATTAGGTTTATCCGCGCAAGATACGCAGCACATCATTAGTATGTCGTTGTTTGCTTCCGGCCTAGCTTCCATTCTACAAATCAAGACCTGGGGGCCGGTAGGCTCAGGGTTGTTATCTATTCAGGGAACCAGCTTCAACTTTGTTTCTCCTTTGATTATGGGCGGATTGGCATTGAAGAACGGGGGCGCAGACGTACCAACCATGATGGCTGCGCTGTTTGGGACACTGATGGTAGCGTCTTGTACCGAAATTCTGCTGTCACGTGTACTTCATCTGGCACGCCGTATTATCACTCCACTGGTCTCAGGTATTGTGGTGATGATCATTGGCCTGTCTTTGATACAAGTAGGATTAACCTCTATTGGTGGCGGCTATGCAGCCATGAACGACCATACTTTCGGCGCGCCCAAGAATCTGTTGCTGGCAGGTGCTGTGCTGGTCGTTATTATTTTACTTAACCGCCAACGCAACCCATACCTACGCGTTGCATCGCTAGTCATTGCTATGGCCGTGGGTTATCTGCTGGCTTGGGCAACGGGCATGCTGCCGGAAACACAGCCAATCTCCCAGAGTGCGATTACTCTTCCTACACCGCTGTATTATGGTTTGGGTTTCGATTGGAACCTGCTGCTGCCACTCATGTTGATATTTATGGTGACCTCATTGGAAACCATTGGAGATATCACTGCCACCTCCGACGTATCTGAACAACCCGTCAGTGGCCCTCTGTATATGAACCGTCTCAAGGGTGGTGTACTGGCGAATGGTTTGAACTCAATGCTATCTGCCGTGTTCAATACCTTCCCGAACTCCTGTTTCGGCCAAAACAACGGTGTGATCCAACTGACAGGTGTCGCCAGCCGATACGTGGGTTTTGTCGTCGCTCTTATGCTGATCGTGCTGGGGTTGTTCCCGGCAGTCGCCGGTTTTGTACAACATATCCCTGAACCCGTACTGGGTGGGGCGACTATCGTCATGTTTGGTACCATCGCCGCTTCCGGCGTGCGTATCATTTCGCGCGAACCATTGAACCGCCGAGCGATCATGATCATGGCACTTTCGCTGGCTGTGGGTATGGGGGTCTCCCAACAACCCTTGATCCTACAGTTCGCTCCTGACTGGTTGAAAACCCTGCTTTCTTCGGGTATTGCTGCGGGTGGTATCACCGCTATTGTACTGAACCTACTTTTCCCACCAGAGAAATAAGCTTTTCAATTTGAGTGCTACAGGCCGATAGCAAACCGCCATCGGCCTTTTTTATTGCCTTTCAGGCTATTGCACTTGAGCTGGCTGGCTAATTGCGGCATAAAAAGGGTATCTTTTCTGACCGCCATGGATTAACACGATGAGATTTATCAGAAAACTACTTCTAACTTTGCTGCTGCTGATAGTCTTTGCTGTCGTGCTGTCCTACTTTTTGGGACAAACTCGTTGGGCAGCCAGTTGGCTAAGCCGCTGGATCAGTGCTAACAGTGAATACCATCTGTCGGTAGAAAAAATCTCTCACTCATGGAGTAATCCTGGCCAAATAAGCTTGGAGGGTGTTGCCTTCTCACCGGCCAAACAACCGCAAATGTTGGCCGCCAAGGAGGTTGACTTGGTATTTAGCCTGCGCCAGATCACTGAACCTCATTATTTTGACAGTATCACGTTGCGCGATGGCACCCTCAATACTCAAACCAAACGGGATATGCCTCTCCCGATACGAGCAGATGTTCTGCAGTTAAGCAATATGGTTCTGCAATCCAGTGATGAAACATGGCAACTGGATGCCAAGAAAGTGAAAGCCGGTATTACTCCATGGCTGCCTCAAGCCGGTCATTTGCTTGGTGAAAACAACAGGTTCCAATTCAGTGCAGGTTCTCTAACGTTGAACGGCATTCAGGCCTCACAAGTGCTAGTTCAGGGTGAAATCAAACAGAATCAACTGATATTGAGTGACTTCGGTGCCGACCTCGCTCACGGTGCGCTGACTGGAGTAGCCAGCAGAGCGGCTGATGGTAGCTGGTTGGTGGAACGACTGCGTTTAAATAATGTTCGTCTACAAATCCCCCTAACAATAGAGGAATTCTGGTCTCGTATCAGAACATTACCGCCGATCACAGTAAAACGCTTCGATCTGATCGATGCCCGCTTGGAAGGAAACCGCTGGGCTGTTAACGATCTTGATTTGTCGCTGCAAAATGTCAGGTTGCAACAAGGTGATTGGAGTAGCGAAGAAGGGGAGCTGAACTTCAATGCTGCCGACATCATCAAGGGTAATTTTCATCTGATCGATCCGATAGCGAATATGCGGCTTTCACCAGCCGGTATCGCTATTCAACAATTCTCTACCCGTTGGGAAGGTGGGCTTTTGCGTGCCACCGGTCGTTGGTCACGCGCCGATAAACGCTTGCAACTGGATGAGGTGGCCGTTGCTGGGCTGGAGTATACGTTACCCGTCAATTGGCGTGCACTATGGCTGAAACCGCTACCAAACTGGCTGGCAGAGGTCTATGTCAGCAAGATGACCACCAACCGTAATCTGATTATTGATATTAACCCGAACTTTCCTTTCCAAATCACTGCGCTAGACGGTTATGGCAGTAACCTGCTGTTGGCAAAAGACCATCAATGGGGCATCTGGTCTGGTTCACTGAAACTCAACGGTAACGATGCGACCTTAAATAAGGTCGATATGCGCCGCCCTTCTCTGGCATTAAAAGCGGACTCGCAGCAAATCAACATCACCGAATTGAGCGCCTTTATGCCAGATGGCCTATTGGATGCCAAAGTGGATATCAACCAACAACCAGGAAAACCGTTCACACTCTCACTGAATGGTCGTTCAGTACCATTAAATACCCTCCAGCAGTGGGGTTGGCAGCATGTCCCACTGGAGGGGGATGGTAATCTGCAATTACAACTGAAAGGGTTGCTAAACGGTGATAGGCCATTCAAAAATGAATTACAAGGGCACCTGCAGGCTACCAGCAAAGAAGGACAAACTCTGGAGCAACAATTACCATAAGTGAAAAGGGTTCGGTACCCCGAACCCCTCTTTAGGCTGGACTAATGGGCACCATCGACAGCCAATTGGCTAAGGTTCATTTTGACTCATTCTGATCTAACAGTTCTTCCGGCTTGACAGGTAGCACCATAAAAGTGCCCTCAAACACCGCGCCTTTGTCATCATCACCAAATAAATCGACTTCCGCCTGCACTCGGGCACGGCGACCACGAGCCAAACGGGCAAGGTCGCCACTGAGCGAACCGAGATCGGCCACCGCACGTGGGCGGCCAGTGATAGGTTTACTGTAACGGATATGCGCATCCGCTAAAATAATGGTTCCTCCAAGATGGCGTTCACGCAGCAACAACCAGATCAACCCCCACGCAGTTAACGTTGCCAATGAAAACAGGCTACCGGCAAACAGCGTATGGTGCAGATTCTGGTTGCCAATCTCCGGCATGGTGGTCACAAAGCGTTGCCCCGTATACTGACTTATACGCACACCCATTTTTTCGCTGAGTGGAATATGCTCGTACCAAGCTTGCTGTAACTGCCCACACCAGTCAGGGCGATGGAGGATATCGTCCAGCGTAGCAACAGGTTTAATCATCAGGTAATGACGGATCGGGGTAGTTTGCGGCGCGGTAATCTCGCCTTGATTGATAAAGCCCAGTTTGGCAAAGAAATCCACCGCATCTTCACGTGCACTACAGACAACCCGCTTAACGCCTTCCTGACGCGCTACCGATTCCAGTGTCATCGCGACCAACGTACCCAAGCCTTTATCTTGCACCGCAGGATCAACCGCCATAAAGCGTATAGCCGCTTCGTTATCTGCGTTAATATACAAGCGACCAATCGCCACAATGCGGCCATGCTCGTCGACAACCATTTGATGGTGTGCCATGGCATCATAAGCATCTTTTTCCGATCCCACAGGCTGGTGCAATGGCTTACGAAGCATCTCCCAGCGAAACTGGTAATAATCTTTCAGCTCTTGCTCTGTAACGGGTACTCTCAGGTGATACATAGACACCTTCTCTCTCGTTAACTTAAACTTGAAGCCAGAACGTTACCGGCCCGTCATTTACCAGCGCTACTTTCATATCGGCAGCGAATTCGCCGGTCTGTGTTTCAATACCGCGCTCACGGCACTGACCTACAAAATAACGGTACAATCTTTCAGCCTCTTGCGGCAAAGCACCGCGCGAAAAACTTGGCCGCATGCCCTTTTGAGTGTCAGCAACCAGGGTAAACTGTGATACCACCAGCACGCTGCCACCAGCCTGCTGTACGTTCAGGTTCATTTTGTCATTCTCATCGCCGAAAATGCGGTAACCAAGTACCCGCTCACACAAACGCTCGGCTTTCTGTTCATTATCATCTTGCTCCACCCCCAATAACACCAACAAACCTGGCCCAATCTTGCCTATCGTCTCACCTTCAACCACAACGCTGGCACTTAATACCCGCTGAATTAACGCAATCATAAAGACCCTTCCTGCTCCTGTTTTTGCTGTTGTTCTGCTTTTTGTTGCCGATGAAGACGATATTCCCCCAACGTGACGGTGATTTCAGCACCGAGTAATACGATACACCAGCTCCAATAGACCCATAGAAATAAAATCGGAAGCACCGCCAGTACTCCATAGATCAGTTGATAAGATGGAAACATGGTGACATACAGCGCAAACCCTTTTTTACCCAGCTCGAATAGTACCCCGGCAACCAAGGCACCAACTAACGCGTCTTTCGCTGGCACGCGTACCGTTGGCACCACGCTGTACAACAGCCAGAAAGATACCCATGACAACATGAGCGGAAAAATGCGTAGTGCATCATCAAGCAGGCTGTTAACCCCCGTTTGCGTAAACCAGTTAAGCGATAACAGATAAGAGCTGATAGCCATGCTGGCACCCACTAACAACGGGCCCAAGGTTAATACCATCCAGTAAACAGCAAAGGAAAAAACGATTGGGCGCTGGTTTTTACTACGCCAAATGGTATTCAGCACAGTATCAACTGAAGAGATCAGCAACAGTGCAGTGACAATCAAGCCGCAGGTACCGACGGCGGTCATTCTGTTGGAATTGGCAACAAACTGTTCCAAGTAGCGTTGGATCACATTGCCAGTAGCGGGCATAAAGTTTGAGAAAATAAAGCTTTTCAACTGGATGCTGATATCTGTAAACACAGGAAAAGCAGCAAAAAGAGCAAATACCACGGTGATCAGTGGTACCAGAGAAAGTAGGGAAACGTATGCTAGATGGCCCGCCAGCATGGTCAAACCGTCGCTATCAATACGTTTAATCAGCAATCGCCCAAAGGTCATTCCGGGCTTGATCATCGATGGTAGCTTCTTTCGGCGGAAAAACAACATATCCACTCCTGATGTCAGTCTCTACCCTGGTGATATCAAATTGTAGCGCTGTTGGCCACAGTTGAAAAAAGCCGGGTATATCTGCTCTAAATAACTCGAATTGCATAAAGGCAACAAGACAGTGACAAATCTGTCGGGAACAGATTTGAACGCCGCTTACAGCGGCCCCGAAAGGCGAGGCCTACAGATGAGCCAAGTAACTGGGTACAACCAACGCACAGACAACTTAAAGGAAGTATGACAAGTTACACGCCTTAAGCTTAACGCACCGCTATTATTGAGCAAAGTAGGCCGGGATAACCTGACGATCGGAAACCAGCACCGCGTTGATCCCTAACGCTTCGGCAGCAGCCACATTAGCCGCCACGTCGTCAAAAAAGACGGCCTGCTCAGCAGATATACCTTCTGCGTTTAACACGTGCTGATAAATATTGGCGTCGGGTTTGCGCATACCGATATCTTGTGACAAATACATATGATCCGCAGCCTCAGCGACCTGTGGATAGTGCTGTGGCCAGTAATTGCAGTGCAGTCTATTGGTATTCGATAGCACCACGACACGATGCCCTTCACTGCGTAAACGATGCATAATGGCGATCACTTCAGGACGCAGAGCAACAAATATCGCCTGCCAGCCAGTAGCGAACTGCTCGAAACTGAGCGCAATTCCCATTTCATCGCACAACTTTTCGGCAAACGTTTCATCACTGATTTCACCGCGCTCATGCTGCTGGAATACTTCCCCCATACTGAAACGCTCGGACAAAATCGCCAGCGGTGTACCGCTAAGGTTACTCCATACACCGAGTACACGTTTGAAATCGATATCGACAATCACATTACCTAAATCAAAGATATACAGCATAGTCATCTCCTGATGAGCTGGTGATATTTTACTGTAACGGGAAATGGTGAAACTGAACAGGGAGCAAAGTGAAAAGCGCACAGCACGCCGCAGAAATAGGGAAAGGCAGAGGAAAAAACTCAGGGCGCAGCTACGCGCCCTAAGCATTGCGGGTCAAATCAGCTGGTTAAGCTTCTTTAGGGCCGCGGTTTGCACGCTTACGATCGTTTTCCGTCAAATGACGCTTACGGATACGGATCGAGGTTGGTGTGACTTCGACCAATTCGTCATCATCGATGAATTCCAGAGCCTGCTCCAGAGACATCTTGATGGCCGGGACCAAGGTTGTCGCTTCATCTGTACCAGAAGCACGCATGTTGGTTAGCTTCTTGCCAGTCAGGCAGTTCACTGTCAGGTCGTTAGAGCGTGTGTGGATACCGATGATCTGGCCTTCATACACTTCTGCACCGTGGCCCAAGAACAGCTTGCCGCGATCTTGCAGGCCAAACAGAGCGAACGCCACTGCTTTACCCTGACCGTTTGAGATCAGCACGCCGTTCTGACGCTGGCCCACTTCACCTGGACGCACATCGTCGTAGTGACTGAAAGTAGAATACAGCAAACCCGTACCTGAGGTCATGGTCATGAACTCGTTACGGAAGCCGATTAAACCGCGGCTTGGGATCACATAGTCAAGACGTACACGGCCTTTACCATCTGGGTCCATGTTTTTCAGATCGGCTTTACGTTCACCCATCGCCTGCATCACGGAACCTTGATGCTGTTCTTCAATATCGAGCGTGACGTTTTCGAACGGCTCTTGCTTGCGGCCATCGATTTCACGGAAGATAACTTTAGGGCGGGAAACCGCCAGTTCAAAACCTTCACGACGCATGTTTTCGATCAGAACAGATAAGTGAAGTTCACCACGACCTGAAACGCGGAACGCATCAGCGTCTTCTGTTTCTTCGACGCGCAATGCTACGTTATGTACCAACTCTTTATTCAGGCGCTCAAGGATCTGACGTGAAGTCACGTACTTGCCTTCTTTACCACAGAAAGGAGAGGTATTGACGTTAAAGAACATGCTTACTGTTGGTTCATCAACCGACAGTGCTGGCAATGCTTCTACCGCGCTGACATCACAAATAGTATCAGAGATGTTCAACTCACCTAGGCCGGTGATAGCAATGATGTCACCCGCTTCAGCAACAGCGGCTTCAATACGTTCCAGACCCATATGAGTCAGCACTTTACCCACTTTACCGTTACGGGTTTTGCCTTCGCTGTCAACCACAGTAACCTGCTGGTTGGGCTTGACCTTACCGCGTTTGATACGGCCGATACCGATAACACCAACGTAGTTATTGTAATCCAGTTGAGAGATCTGCATCTGGAATGGGGCATCCAGTTCAACCTTCGGTGCCGATACGTGATCAACGATAGCTTGGTATAGCGGAGTCATATCTTCAGACATATCGTTATGGTCAGTACCCGCGATCCCCATCAATGCAGAAGCATAGATGATTGGGAAATCGAGTTGTTCGTCGGTAGCATCCAGATTAACGAACAGATCAAAGACCTGGTCAACAACCCAATCAGGACGTGCACCGGGGCGGTCAACCTTGTTGATGACTACGATCGGTTTGAGACCATTAGCAAACGCTTTCTTGGTCACGAAACGAGTTTGCGGCATTGGGCCGTCCATTGCATCCACAACCAGCAGTACCGAGTCAACCATTGACATCACACGCTCAACTTCACCGCCGAAGTCGGCGTGCCCTGGAGTATCTACGATGTTGATACGGTAGTCTTTCCAATTAATGGCGGTGTTTTTTGCGAGGATGGTAATCCCACGCTCTCTCTCCAAATCGTTGGAGTCCATTACGCGTTCTGCTGCTTCTGTACGTTCTCCGAAAGTACCGGACTGTTGCAGCAACTTGTCAACCAGGGTGGTCTTACCATGGTCAACGTGGGCAATAATGGCGATGTTACGCAAATTTTCGATCACAGCTTTGCCTCAGGCATTAGAAATAGCGCGCTATTGTACACGTATTAAGCGAGGGACTAAACAAGATCACAACAGTCTCTTATAAACAACCGTATATAGGCCAGTTTGTGATCCTTTTCACGGTGAAAAAAACAGCAATCGAAGGACTTTTGCACTACACCAGTGCCCCATATCGCTTTATTTGCACCACAATAATGCATTGCATCCCTAATGGTGCATACTACTTCAGGAGCAAAACCCGCGCAGATAGACGATTAATCGCTTTTAAAAAAGTTGGCATAGTTTTCGCTTTAGTCTGCAAAAGGCGAAAGATGCCAAGTTCCATAGATCCGTCACACGCCGACGACAATGATAAATCTGGGAGAGTTAAGTATGTCCGCTGAACACGTTTTGACGATGCTGAATGAGCATGAAGTGAAATTCGTAGACCTGCGTTTCACTGACACCAAGGGTAAAGAACAACACGTCACTATCCCTGCTCATCAGGTAAATGCCGACTTCTTTGAAGAAGGTAAAATGTTTGACGGCTCCTCAATCGGTGGTTGGAAGGGCATCAACGAGTCTGACATGGTGCTGATGCCAGACGCTAGCACAGCGGTTCTCGATCCTTTCTTCGAAGAATCTACCTTGATTATCCGTTGTGACATCCTTGAACCTGGCACCATGCAGGGCTATGATCGTGACCCTCGTTCAATCTCAAAACGTGCGGAAGATTTTCTGCGCGCTTCTGGTATCGCGGATACCGTGCTGTTTGGGCCAGAACCGGAGTTTTTCCTGTTTGATGATGTGCGTTTCGGCAGCAGCATTCGTGGTTCCCACGTAAGCATCGATGACATCGAAGGCGCCTGGAATACAAGCACCAAATATGAAGGAGGCAATAAAGGCCATCGCCCGGCAGTGAAAGGCGGTTACTTCCCTGTGCCACCGGTCGACTCCTCTCAGGACATCCGTTCCACTATGTGTTTAACCATGGAAGAAATGGGGTTAGTGGTCGAAGCTCACCATCACGAAGTGGCCACCGCAGGTCAAAACGAAGTGGCAACCCGCTTCAATACCATGACCAAGAAAGCCGACGAAATCCAAATTTATAAATACGTGGTTCACAACGTGGCTCACGCATTTGGCAAAACCGCGACATTCATGCCAAAACCGATGTTTGGTGATAACGGCTCCGGTATGCACTGCCACATGTCACTGTCCAAGAACGGTACAAATCTGTTCGCTGGCGACAAATATGGTGGCCTGTCTGAAACGGCATTGTTCTATATTGGTGGTATTATCAAGCACGCTAAGGCAATCAACGCTCTGGCTAACCCGACCACCAACTCCTACAAGCGTCTGGTTCCAGGTTATGAAGCCCCGGTAATGCTGGCTTACTCCGCCCGTAACCGTTCAGCTTCTATCCGTATCCCAGTGGTTGCCAGCCCGAAAGCACGCCGTATTGAAGCGCGCTTCCCGGATCCAGCGGCTAACCCATACCTGTGCTTCGCCGCACTGCTGATGGCAGGCCTAGACGGTATCATCAACAAGATCCACCCTGGCGATGCCATGGACAAAAACCTGTATGACTTGCCACCAGAAGAAGAGGCTGAGATCCCAAAAGTTGCAGGCTCATTGGATGAAGCAATGGCGGCCCTGAATGAAGATCGCGAATTCCTGACTCGTGGCGGCGTGTTCACCAATGACGCTATCGATGCTTACATCGAACTGCGTAAAGAGGAGATGGATCGCGTTCGCATGACGCCACACCCGGTTGAGTTTGAGCTGTACTACAGCGTTTAAAATCCTTTTCGTTTTTATTGCCGTGGAAACTTTCCTGCCCATCTTCGGATGGGCTTTTTTCTCAACACGAGTATCCATAAAACTATTTCATACCGTGACAGTGACGAATGAGGTAGGATGAGTGCACTAAAACGGTGCAGGATACCGCTGTCCCTAACAGATTTAAAAGGTACAGCTAAGTGACTGCGGCAGCCAACACCCATGCAGCTTGAAGTACGACGAGTATAACGCTGCGCATTGAAAGATGAAGGGCACATATGGCAACTGGCAAGCTGCCCGACTCGGGGCAGGTTCTCAATTCTCTCATCAACAGTGTTCTTCTGTTAGATGAAACGCTTGCGGTTCACTACGCGAATCCAGCTGCGCAACAGCTTCTCGCACAGAGCTCTCGTAAACTCTTCGGTACGCCACTGCCTGACTTACTCAGTTACTTTTCGCTAAACATCGATATGATGCGAGAGAGCATGAATGCTGACCAGGGCTTTACTGATAACGAAGTGACTCTGGTCATCGATAACCGTGCACATATCCTCTCCTTGACCGCTCAGATGCTTCCTGAAGGCTTTATCCTGATGGAATTGGCCCCTATGGATAACCAGCGCCGTTTGAGTCAGGAACAATTACAACATGCTCAGCAGGTAGCGGCACGCGATCTGGTTCGCGGGTTAGCCCATGAAATCAAGAATCCTCTCGGTGGCTTGCGGGGTGCAGCACAACTACTGGCCAAAGCGCTGCCCGATCCCGCATTGACCGAATACACTAAAATCATCATTGAACAGGCTGATCGACTGCGTAATCTAGTAGACCGCCTGCTGGGGCCACAGCGTCCGGGTCAGCACATTACTCAGAGCATTCATCAGGTTATAGAACGTGTGTGCCAACTGGTATCGCTGGAAAAACCAGATAACGTTACACTCATACGTGATTACGATCCCAGTTTACCTGAGCTAGAACACGACCCAGAACAGATAGAACAGGTGCTGCTCAACATCACCCGCAATGCGCTGCAGGCGCTCAGTGGAACCGGGGAACTATCACACTGCGTACACGCACCGCGTTTCAGATCACTCTGCATGGCACCCGCTGCAGGCTAGCTGCACGTATCGATATTGAAGATAACGGCCCTGGCATACCCGCTCTTTTGCAGGACACGCTTTTCTATCCCATGGTCAGTGGCCGTGAAGGAGGCACCGGCCTAGGATTATCTATCGCCCGTAATCTTATCGATCAACATTACGGAAAAATTGAATATAACAGTTGGCCAGGACACACCGAGTTTTCAGTTTACCTGCCTATTTGTAAATCGAGGTCTCTATGCAACGAGGGATAGTCTGGATCGTTGATGACGATAGCGCCATCCGTTGGGTACTTGAGCGCGCACTCGCTGGAGCGGGGGTGAATTGTGTCAGTTTCGACAATGCTAATGCCGTATTGGCAGCGTTAGCCACGCAAACCCCTGACGTATTGCTGTCTGATATACGCATGCCAGGTATGGATGGTTTGGTACTTCTCAAGCAGATCAAACAGTGCCATCCGATGCTTCCGGTCATCATAATGACGGCACATTCCGATCTTGATGCTGCCGTTAGTGCCTATCAGCAGGGCGCCTTCGATTATCTGCCAAAACCATTTGATATTGATGAAGCTGTCGCGCTGGTAGAACGAGCCATCAGCCATTATCAGGAACAACAGCAACCCGCTCGTAGCCAACCCGCCAGCGATCCGGTTGCAGATATCATTGGCGAAGCGCCTGCAATGCAGGATGTGTTCCGTATTATTGGCCGTCTGTCCCGTTCATCCATTAGCGTATTGATCAACGGCGAATCAGGTACAGGTAAAGAACTGGTCGCTCATGCGCTTCACCGCCACAGCCCTCGCGCCAAATCGCCGTTTATTGCGCTGAATATGGCCGCGATACCCAAAGATTTGATCGAATCCGAGCTCTTCGGCCATGAAAAAGGGGCATTCACAGGGGCTAATCAGATCCGCCAAGGCCGATTTGAACAAGCCGACGGCGGGACGCTGTTCCTGGATGAAATCGGTGATATGCCAATGGATGTGCAAACCCGTTTGCTACGCGTACTGGCAGATGGTCAGTTTTATCGCGTTGGGGGCTATGCACCGGTAAAAGTTGATGTACGTATTGTTGCCGCCACCCACCAAAATCTGGAATTGCGCGTGCAAGAAGGCAAATTTCGTGAGGATCTGTTTCACCGCCTGAACGTTATCCGCGTACATTTACCACCATTGCGTGAACGCCGTGAGGATATTCCACGTCTGGCACGTTACTTCTTGCAAATGGCAGCAAAAGAGCTGGGGGTAGAGGCAAAGAATCTGCATCCAGAAACCGAAACTGCCCTCACCCGTTTACGCTGGCCAGGTAACGTGCGCCAGCTGGAAAACACCTGTCGCTGGTTAACCGTAATGGCTGCCGGGCAAGAATTGCTCATTCAGGATCTGCCAGGAGAGTTGTTTGAAACCAGCGTGCCTGAGGCTAGTCACCAGACTCTGCATGACAGTTGGCCCACTTTGCTGGCACAGTGGGCCGACCATGCACTGCGTTCCGGTCATCAAAACCTGCTATCAGAAGCACAGCCGGAAATGGAACGCACCTTGCTCACAACAGCACTAAGGCATACCCAAGGACATAAGCAGGAAGCAGCTCGTTTACTAGGGTGGGGTAGAAACACCCTGACACGTAAGCTGAAAGAATTAGGGATGGAGTAAATCCTTGCACGCCTGATGATTAAAAATACAATCAAGCGCACAAAAAATAGACAAATTGAGACTTTACAGGGCATACGGCAGCAGTATGATCGTGTCGCGAACTCTGGAGGTCTAGTATGTTGGATTCACTGATTGTATTTATTACCCAAGGTGCGGACGTCAGCTCAGCAATAAGTCATTCACCACAAGCTGCCTTTGCTGCAGTGTTGTGCGCTGCACTAATGAATTTATTCAGTTAAAACAACGGTCGCTTACGCGACCGTTGTTTTATCAGTCAGATAACGCGAGAAAATTGCTGGGCACGTGCCTGCTTACGCAGGTAAATATCGAAACACATACAAATATTGCGGATCAGCAAACGTCCACGCGGCGTTACCCGGATCCCTTGTTCATCACGCACCACCAGCCCATCACGTTCAAAAGGCGCTAATAATTCCAGATCTTCTGAAAAATAATCAGCAAACACGATCCCATGCTGTTGCTCAATAGATTGATAAATAATCTGAAAATTACAAATCAGCGTCTTTATTACGTCACGACGCAGGCTATCGTCTTCTGTCATCGCCAAACCTCGCCACAGGGCGTTACCCCGCTCTTCAACATTAGCGTAATACACTTTCAACTCTTTTTGGTTTTGCGCGTAACTGTCGCCAAGCATACTGATTGCAGAAACCCCTAATCCCAGCAGATCGCTATCATCCTGCGTGGTGTAACCCTGGAAATTACGGTGCAACTTACCTTCACGCTGGGCAATGGCCAGTTCATCGTTTGGCCGGGCAAAGTGATCCATACCGATAAACTGGTAGCCCGACTCTGTCAGTGAAGCAATGGTTTGTTGAAGAATATCAAGCTTCTGCTGAGCACTCGGCAAATCGGCATCTTTGATTTTGCGTTGAGCTGCAAATAACGTCGGCAGATGTGCGTAGTTGAACACACTCAGGCGGTCCGGGTTCAACTCGGCTACGCGTTGCAGCGTGAAAGCAAAACTCTCGGGAGTTTGCTTTGGCAGGCCGTAAATCAGGTCGATATTGGTAGAATTGAACCCCAAAGCTTTAGCACGTTCGATCAACGCAAAAATGAGGTCTTCATCCTGTTCGCGATTAACCAGACGTTGAACTTCCTTATTAAAATCCTGCACCCCCATACTGAGACGGTTGAAACCCTCAGCACGTAAGTGATCCAGCACATCCAGTTCGATTTCACGCGGGTCAACTTCGATCGACATCTCCGCTTCCGGCAGGACATCAAAATGCTGCCGCAGCATAGCCACTAATCGGCGAATTTGTTGCTTATCAAGATAGGTTGGCGTGCCACCGCCCCAATGTATCTGGCTGACCTTACGGCCAGCAAATAACGGCGCACGAGCGGTGATCTCACGTTCCAACACATTCAAATATTCATCAGCCTTGTGTGTTTGGCGCGTCACCAGTTTATTGCAGCCGCAGAAGTAACAGAGCTTATGGCAGAAAGGGATATGTACATACAGCGAAAGAGGACGTTCAGGGTAACGAGAAGCTGCATTTAAGAATGCAGTTTCATCGTAACTTTGGTTAAACTCCAATGCTGTAGGATATGAGGTATAACGCGGCCCAGAATAGTTATACTTTTGGATCAGGGCCAAGTCCCAGACAATTGTCTGTTCCGGCATGCTTGCGAACTCCTTACGGTCTACCCATTGTTTTATGCCCGACTACGTCCCCCTTTTTCAACTCTGCTCCCGGTAGATTGGTGTTTCTATTGTCACCTAGCTGCAACTTAAAAACTGCCAGGTTTCTTTTTTCTAACAGGTCGGAGAATGGGCGAGTGTCTTCGCTGTATGACCGCAGATGCGGTGCGAATACGCGCTTTGCGTTTCGACAGTCGCCATAGTTTACTGAATAACCACAGCAGATAACATGCCAATAGTAGGGCTATTATTACGATAAACCACATAGCTCGTTAAAATGCGCCTTTTGGATCACCGCCTTTCAGCAGTCTCAGAATATCTTCCTGCTTTTCTACTTCTTCTTCATCATCCTCACCCAATTCAATACCCAATTGTTGCATCAAGGCATCGATACGATCCAAGGTTTGGTCAACATAACTTTGATCTTCTGCACTCAGAGTCGCTCCCAGATCGAGTTGATCAAGTAATGCATCCAAACGTTCATCGTTTTCCAGTTTGCTCAGTTCTTCTTCTGGGGTAAGACGCGGTTTTTTTTCTGCCTGTGGTTTCGGCTGTGGTTTAGTTTTTATCTTGGCTTCAACCACCAGCGCTACGGGCACTTTACTGCCAATACGTGGATCTTTTGGCTGCGCTGCAGCTTTATTTTTCTGGTTGTCAGAATCAACCTGGGTACGTGAACCAGATGCATGGCCACGACGTTTTTTAAGACGCTTACGCTCGCGAGCTTCCTGATCGAGCTCGACACGGCTTTTCTTTTTACTTTTTTGCGTTCCCGCACTGCTGCGTGGGGCACGAGGTGATTTTGATGGCTGGTTCATGGTATGCGCTCTTGCTCTTAGGTGTGTAGAGTCAGTATAGAATTGCTATACGATTGCGGCGGAATCTAGCAGAAAGCAGACAAAGAAAAAAGGCAGCAGGTTAAACCTGCTGCCTATTTCGCACCTTCAAATGAAGGATATTCCAAATTCGCACTCCGTGCGTACACTCAACATCCCGGTTTTTCCATCTGCAGTAACTGTGTTCCCTGAGACTACATCCTTCATCCTTAAGGAGAATTCATCCGTGGTGCAATCCATAAGCTTCCACTCTTCTTGAGTGCGCATCCCGCGTGCATCCTAATTGCAATTACTCGACCATCCGTAGGCTATCTGTAGGCTATCTGTACACTCCGGTACAACATAGCTTCAGTTCCATCTGACATCATCCTGGTACTCATTACACACCCTGTGCATTATTCCCTGAGATTTGTCACCCTTCCTGGATGTTCCTTTTTCCTTCGCTCCTGCGTTGGAACCTACTTTACGCTTTTATGCGTCGCGCTCAAGGTAGTAACAACTAGATTACAACAATATATTTCTCTTATAATATATAAGACATTGTTTTTCAACAAAAAAACAAAAAAAAGCCTATAACAAAGCGATATTACCCCCCTTTTGAATGGCAAATGTCTCACATTGGATGTGTCACTTTGCCTCAAATTATTCACAGCGAAATTCTTGAAAACGAGAAACACACCCTTTTTCGGCTGATGCAGTTATAATCGCCAACCAGATAGCCATCCTCACGGAGACGAAAAATTTTGACCATCAAGAATTATAACTATCATGTGACTCACTTCGTCACCAGTGCACCCGATATTCGCCATCTTCCGGGGGATGAAGGTATTGAAGTTGCATTTGCCGGTCGCTCCAACGCCGGTAAGTCTAGTGCACTAAATACCCTGACTAATCAGAAAAGCCTGGCTCGTACCAGTAAAACACCAGGTAGAACTCAACTGATCAATCTGTTTGAAGTGGAAGAAGGTATTCGTTTGGTCGACCTGCCAGGTTATGGCTACGCGGAAGTACCAGAAGAAATGAAACGCAAATGGCAACGGGCACTGGGTGAATACTTGCAGATGCGTAACTGCCTGAAAGGCCTGGTGGTGCTAATGGATATCCGTCACCCTCTTAAAGATCTGGATCAACAGATGATTCAATGGGCTGTAGATGTCGGTACACCCGTGCTGGTCCTGCTGACCAAAGCCGATAAGCTCGCCTCTGGTGCACGCAAGGCGCAATTGAATATGGTACGTGAAGCTGTATTACCGTTTATGGGCGACATCCAAGTAGAAGCTTTCTCTTCACCAAAGAAAATCGGAATCGACAAACTTAGCCAGAAGTTGAATACCTGGTTCAGCGAAATTCCGCCAGAAGTGTTGCCTGAAAGCGATTTAGGCCGCGAGATATAACCGATCTCACCAAAGAACCGATGCAGATACATCGGTTTTTTATGCCAGTTTTCTGCCCCATTCTGCCATTTTTGTTATTTAATTACATTTTTGATTGAAATAATAAAGTAAAGCCGTCAAAAGCAGTCTCATCATGCAACTTAAGCGATAAAATGCAGTGATTTCTCATTTATTAACAATAAAAAACGCCCCAATCAAAAACTGATTGGGGCGGCTAAATATTCAGCTAAATCCGATTACGTGAAGTAAAAGGTCTGAAAAATAGAACATCTTACCTCTGTACCCTACACCTCTAACTCTACATTATTTTTTCATGCTGAAAAAGATTTTTTTGTAGTTTATTTACATAAAAAAGCGTTGATAACGACGATTTTGGCGACATATTGTAGCTCAATTACCAAAAATGCTTAGGTTATCACCAGTTAAAGAGAACGCCTCGCACTGGCAAAATATCTCTAGCCTATCAGTGGGCCTCATCCCAATTTTTACCAATGCCAATATCCACTTTCAGTGGTACCGCCAACGTCATACAGCCTTCCATCAATTCGTGAATACGCTGGCAGGCAGTTTCAATCGCAGACTCATGAACTTCAAATACCAGTTCATCGTGCACCTGCATAATCATACGCACGAGCGGCTTATCCTGACCTTGCAGCCAGGCATCCACCTCAATCATCGCGCGCTTGATGATATCTGCAGCAGTCCCTTGCATTGGGGCGTTAATCGCTGCGCGCTCCGCCGCCTTACGACGCATACCGTTGCTGGAACGAACATCCGGCAGATAGAGCCTGCGTCCATCCAGTGTACTGACATACCCCTGCTCCGCAGCCTGTTGCCGAGTGCGTTCCATATATTCCAACACACCAGGATAACGCTCGAAGTAAAGATCCATATAACGTTGGGCTTCGCCACGTGGGATCCCCAGTTGCCGTGCCAGACCAAATGCACTCATCCCGTAGATCAGGCCGAAGTTAATCGCTTTGGCACTACGACGCTGTTCGTTAGTCACCTTATCCAGTGCCATACTAAACACTTCTGCTGCCGTTGCACGGTGAATATCTTTACCGTCGGCAAAAGCCTTCAACAGCCCTTCATCCTGTGACAAATGTGCCATGATCCGCAGTTCAATCTGTGAATAGTCAGCAGCAACGATACGATAACCTTCCGGTGCGATAAACGCCTGGCGGATACGGCGCCCCTCATCGTTACGTACAGGAATGTTCTGCAGATTGGGATCGCTGGAAGAAAGGCGCCCCGTAGCCGTTACAGCCTGATGATAGGACGTATGTACACGCCCACTGACCGGGTTGATCATCAGCGGTAGCTTGTCAGTGTAGGTCGTCTTCAGTTTCGCTAAGCCACGGTATTCCAAAATCACTTTTGGCAACGGGTAATCCAAAGCCAATTCGGCCAATACCTCTTCATTCGTGGATGGAGCCCCACCCGGCGTTTTTTTCAGTACCGGTAACTTTTGTTTCTCATACAGAATAGCCTGCAACTGCTTGGTTGAAGCTAGATTAAACGGTTCTTCAGCCAAGTCATGAGCCTGAACTTCAAGCTCTGTCAGGCGTTTGGTCAACTCTTGAGAGTGTGCAGAAAGAATGTTGGGATCAATCAAAACGCCGGTACGTTCGATATGAGAGAGCACAGGTAATAGTGGCATTTCAATTTCATTGAATACCGTCAGCAACCCTTTGTTCTCTTTCAGCTGTGGCCACATCGCCAGATGCAATTGCAGCGTAACATCAGCATCTTCTGCAGCATAAGGCGCAGCCTGTTCAAGTGAGATCTGGTTGAATGTGAGCTGGTTCTTGCCCTTACCCGCGATCTCTTCAAAGGTAATCGTCTTATGACCCAGGTAGCGCTCGGCCAAACTATCCATATCGTGACGACCACCGACGCTGTCGAGAACATAGGACTCAAGCATAGTGTCATAGGCAATACCACGCAGATCGATGCCATAACGTGCCAACAGGCTCTTGTCGAACTTCAGGTTTTGCCCAACTTTCAGCGCTTTCTCATCTTCCAACAACGGTTTCAACGTTGCCAACACCTGGGCACAATCCAACTGTGTTGGCGCATCCAGGTAATCATGAGCAACCGGCAGATAGGCCGCTACCCCAGGCGCTATAGCAAAGGACAACCCAACCAGATTAGCTGTCAACGTATCGAGACCATCAGTTTCGGTATCAAAGGCAAAAACCTCGGCTTTTTTCAAGCGTTGTATCCAATCGGCAAATGTTCCCTCATCCAGGATCGTGACGTACTTCTCTTGTGATAAGGTCGCTTCAACAGCAGCTTTAGGAACATCATTGAATGCAGCTGATTTTGTTGCAGCAGTCGCTTTGCGACCAGCCCCTTTGCTTTCAAGCCAGGTACCTGCTTCAACATCTGCTATCCAACGTTTGAATTCGTATCGCTTGAATAACGCCTGCAATTGGTCGACATCGGGTTCGCTAACCGCCAATTCGTTGCAGCTCATGTTCAACTCAACATCGGTCTTAATCGTCGCCAGTCTATAAGAGAGGTAAGCCACCTCTTTATTCTGTTCCAACTTGGCGGCCATGTTTTTAGCACCACGAAAACTCAACGTAGCGATGCTCTCCAGGTTGGCATAAAGTTGATCCAAACCGCCAAGCCCTTGAAGAAGCGCCTGAGCCGTTTTCTCCCCCACACCCGGTACGCCAGGAATGTTATCCGATGAGTCCCCCATCAGCGCCAGAAAATCGATGATCAGTTCTGGTGGAATACCATATTTGTCGCAAACTTCTTGCGGACCAAGAATGGTATTGTTCATTGTATTGATCAGAGTGATGTTTGATGTGACCAACTGGGCCATATCTTTGTCACCTGTGCTGATCAATACCGCGTGACCCGCTCTCTCTGCTTCTTGTGCCAAAGTACCGATCACATCATCCGCTTCCACCCCTGGTGTCACCAGTAACGGGAGCCCCATGGCTTTTACCATTTGATGTAGGGGTTCGATTTGCGCGCGTAAATCGTCAGGCATGGGGGGACGATGTGACTTATATTCAGCGAACAGCTCATCACGGAAGGTTTTTCCTTTGGCATCAAACACCACCGCAACATGGCTAGGGTTGTACTGCAGCAATAGGCTGCGCAACATGTTCAGCACACCATACATCGCACCAGTCGGTTCACCGGAAGAGTTGGTCAGCGGTGGGAAAGCATGATAAGCACGGTAAAGGTAAGAGGAACCATCCACCAGGATTAATGGGTTTTCTGCAATCTGGGCCATAACGTTTCTTTTTCGTGAAAATGACTGAGGTAAGCATGCCATAGCTAGCCGCTGGTGACGAACTCTAGTGAACGATAAAAGGTAAATAGATGGAATTTTGAGGCGTGATCCGCAAGATCTTTGCTGTGGATAACTTTGTGCATAAATTAGCATTAAAATTATAACAATAACCCATTTGCTATAACCATTATTAAAATATTCATTTAAATCATGGTATTGAATTAAGTTTTCCGTGTTTTTTAATTTTATCGTCTTTAGTCCAATTTGTGGATATAAGTTGAATCAGATTTTATCCGCGTTAACAATCATTTTCGGCTTTGTGTAGGATTCAAAACTCTAGACGCCAACGTCGCAAGAGAGTATTTATTTCAGGCTAAAACGCTTACTTTTAAATACATTATCTTTTACGAAATGCGTACCAACCTATGTGAGAATATCTAAATCTACGACAAGTACTTAACCCATATCAAAATTATTATTCCCTGTTATTTGCACATTTATACTCTCCTAGCTATTACCATGACAATACCGTTACCCATCCAGATTCACTTCGTTACCTGTAACCTTACTCTAGAAAATTCACGTTATTTCCTAGACTGTGTCCCTTAATTGCACGCGATCGTCGCTGGCGGTAATTTGCGCGCAGAGCAAGACGTGAACCGCAAGGTTAGGTGGGCCAAATAAGCGGCGAACAAAGCAGCCAATGGCCCCACGTCCCAGAATCCTGTTATCTGTATTGTCGGGCTTGAACAAAAGGCCACTCCGCCCTTCACCCTCCGCTTGATAACGGGCTTTTAGGTCTGCGACTGCACCACCGGCAATTGAGGGACGCTGCCTAGTTTTCCAACACACTAACTTCGGTATAGAAAGAGTCCATTTTACGGCATCAACTCCAGCTTTGACTTAATACATTAAGCCAGAAAAAGACCGTACTTTTGAACGCGCTCAAATGCAGATTATAGTGAAAAAACGCCGGTTACCCGGCGCTTTTGCTTCAGATTACTTTTGCTCACTCAAAAACTTAACAACATCAGCAAATTGCTTCGTATAAGCATCCATTGAGCTCGTATCTAGCCCATCATTTTTGACCATATATTTGCCATTTACAAATATCGCTGGGACACCACGTAACTGCAAATCCTCTGCCGCTTTCTGCTGTTGAACCACGAGAGATTTCACTACAAAACTATTAAGTGCAGCGTCATACTCTTCGGCAGATACTCCGGCCTTGATAAATACATTGCGGATATCATCTGGGGTTCGTAAGGTTTGAGTCTTCTGAACGGCTTCAAACATAGGATGAGTAATTTTGTCTTCCACTCCCAAAGCCATCGCCACAGCCCAGGCCTGAGTCAACTCTTTACCCATTGGCCCCAAGAATTCCACATGGTACTTAGTCATCTTTGTCCCTGCGGGCAGTGCTTTTTTCACTGCATCAGGGATGCGGTAAATCTCTTCAAACTGATAGCAGTGTGGGCAATAGAAAGAGAAAAACTCGAGTACCTGTGGCTCACCTGTCACAGGTTTATCCAAAGTGATGTATTGAGTACCATCGCTAAATTGCGCAGCAGAGGCACTGAATGCCATCACGATACCAACGAGCGCCAATAAAATTTTCTTCATAAAACTCAACTCTCCATTATTTTAAGGTATCAATACATTGGCATCAGCTGCAGAGGCGGTTCCTGTAACAGCTTAACCTGTTCAATAAATGCGGCGGTCTGAGATAGCCAAAAATCAGACTCCACCATCCACGGAAAATTTCTAGGGAATGCAGGATCCTGCCAGCGGCGAGCTACCCAGGCCAGATAATACACCATGCGCATCGCCCTAAGTGGTTCAATCAGCGTCAGTTCCCGCTGATCGAATTCGGCGAATTCACTATAAGCTTCCAGTAAAATGTCTAATTGCATCAGTTGCTCGCGACGTTCACCGTGCAACAGCATCCACAAATCCTGTATTGCTGGCCCATTACGTGCATCATCAAGATCAACGAATAATGGTCCATCACGCCACAAAATGTTACCCGGGTGGCAGTCACCATGCAGACGTAGCGGTTGCCAATTCGGCTGCCAATGCGGCTTAATGGCAGCAATAAGCGTATCGGTAGCGTGTAAAAAAGCATCTCGCTGTGCCTTGGGTACCAAATCACAGCTGGCCAAAACCTGCCGTGGCGCAGCGAGATACTCCTCAATTCCCATAGTCGGTCGCTCAATAAACAGACTCTCTCTGCCAACTTGGTGAATACGGCCAAGAAAACGGCCCACCCATTCCAGTTGTTCAAGATTGTCTATCTCATACTGCCTACCACCCACGCTCGGAAATACGGTAAAAAGGAATCCTGCATGCGTGTGCAAGGTATTTCCTTGTAAAACAAGTGGCGCAACAGCTGGAATTTCGTTTTGAAATAAATCGTATGCGAACTGGTGCTCTTCATCAATTTGCACTGCACTCCAACGCTCAGGCCGATAAAACTTCACTACATAACGTTTACGATCTTCATCCATAAACTGATAAACGCGATTTTCATAACTATTCAGCGCTGTCAGCCCAGAATCTATGCGTAAACCAACTCCCTCCAATGCATCCATAATCAGGTCTGGAGAAAGGGTTTCAAAATTAAATGCTGAGCTGTTCATAACAACCGTTCAGTCCGCCAGATGACAACACAGTGCCAAGAATGAGAAATAGTAGGACTAATCCCACTACTGGATGGCTCATCGTCAATGTTAATCTTTTATCACGCCGCGAGCACGTAACAACGCAGTTTTAAAATCTTCTTCGTAGTCTTTCTTCAAGCCCGGGATCTGATCAGTATTAGCGCTACCGCGCATCTTTAAGTGATAAATCAAAATGTCGTCACTGAGATCGGCTAAATTCCCCTGAAATCCCGCCTCTTTAGCCAGTTTTTGCAAAAACTGAATCAGATTGAGATCTGGTTCCTGTTGCCAAGCAGGCTGAAGTAGCTCGATTAATTCATTTACACGATGCGTTTTCATTGCAATATCATCCCGTAATGCGAATAAACCCACAAGTTAACAGGCTTGCTCCCGCAGTGAAAGAAGCAGGTTGTCAATAAAGGTAAATCCTGCTCTCTGAGCATGTTTAGCGCTACAATCGGGCATTATTAACGAGGCAGGATGATGATTTATGCGTGCAGATATAACTGGCGTTATCTTAGCAGGTGGACGTTCTATCCGAATGGGGGGCGAGGATAAGGGATTGATTCAGTTGGGTGATAAAGCTTTATATCAACACGTACTAAAGCGATTAATACCGCAGGTAAACCATGTGATCATCAGCGCTAACCGCAACTTGCATAGTTACCAGAAAAGTGGTTTACCGGTCGTCAGTGACTCAATGGCAGATTACCCTGGCCCGTTAGCCGGTATGTTGGCAGGGCTTACCTATGCACGCACAGAATGGGTAGTCTTTACTCCCTGTGACGTACCTGATTTTCCCATCAATCTAGTAGAAAAACTTTGGCAACATAAAGATAAAGCACTCGCCGCCTATGCAAGTGATGACCAACGTGATCACCCAACGTTCGCTCTACTACACACTAGCCTTGTTAAGGAAATAACTCATTATCTGGTTCAAGGGGAAAGAAAATTGATGTTATTCATGGCTGCGGTTAATGCAAAAAAAATTATATTCAGTAGTCAACAAGATATATTTCGCAACTTGAATACTCCTAACGATTGTCAGAAATGGCTACAGGAAAAAGGAATAAATCAATGAAAGGCTCTTTACCTCCGTTATTGGCTGTAGCCGCATACAGCGGTACAGGCAAAACGACGCTTCTTAAACAATTAATACCGCTACTAAAACAGCAACAGGTGCGTGTTGGTCTGATTAAACACACTCACCACAATATGGAGGTGGACACTCCAGGTAAAGATAGTTATGAACTGCGTAAAGCGGGTGCAGAGCAAACATTAGTCGCCAGCGATCGACGCTGGGCATTAATGACGGAAACGCCAGAACAAAAAGCGCTGGATCTAAAATACTTGGCCAGCAGATTTGATGGTAGCAAAGTAGATTTGATCCTAGTAGAAGGATTCAAGCATGAACCAATCAATAAAATTCTTCTTTATCGTGAGGAAATAGGGAAACCTCTAGCAACCATGTTGGATAAGTACGTTATTGCCGTAGCCAGCGATAAGAAAATTGAAAAATTAGCACTACCGCTACTGAATATCAATCAGCCTGAAATGATCGCCCTGTTTATCACCGAATGGTTGGTAAGGAGAAACGGATGGTGATTTTTTCCTTTTCAGGTTTTTTACGAAATCAAAATTCTCTAGATAAGCAAAAAGCCCCATGCTTTCGCATGAGGCTTTCGACCTTATTTGATGCCTGGCAGTGTCCTACTCTCGCATGGGGAGACCCCACACTACCATCGGCGCTACGGCGTTTCACTTCTGAGTTCGGCATGGGGTCAGGTGGGACCACCGCGCTATTGCCGCCAGGCAAATTCTGTTTCATCCCAACCGCTCACGCTTCTCTCGCGTGCAGCCATCAGAACCAATCCGGAACTTTCGCTGAAAACCGACTCTTTTCTCTCAAATCCAAAACACCTTCGGTGTTGTAAGGTTAAGCCTCACGGATCATTAGTACTGGTTAGCTCAATGCATCGCTGCACTTACACACCCAGCCTATCAACGTCTTAGTCTTAAACGTTCCTTCAGGGACCTTAAAGGCCCAGGGAAGACTCATCTCGAGGCAAGTTTCGCGCTTAGATGCTTTCAGCGCTTATCTTTTCCGCACTTAGCTACCGGGCAGTGCCATTGGCATGACAACCCGAACACCAGTGGTGCGTTCACTCCGGTCCTCTCGTACTAGGAGCAACCCCTCTCAATCTTCCAACGCCCACGGCAGATAGGGACCGAACTGTCTCACGACGTTCTAAACCCAGCTCGCGTACCACTTTAAATGGCGAACAGCCATACCCTTGGGACCTACTTCAGCCCCAGGATGTGATGAGCCGACATCGAGGTGCCAAACACCGCCGTCGATATGAACTCTTGGGCGGTATCAGCCTGTTATCCCCGGAGTACCTTTTATCCGTTGAGCGATGGCCCTTCCATTCAGAACCACCGGATCACTAAGACCTACTTTCGTACCTGCTCGAGCCGTCACTCTCGCAGTCAAGCTAGCTTATGCCTTTGCACTAACCTCACGATGTCCGACCGTGATTAGCTAACCTTCGTGCTCCTCCGTTACTCTTTGGGAGGAGACCGCCCCAGTCAAACTACCCACCAGACACTGTCCTCACCCCAGATTATGGGGCAGAGTTAGAACATCAAACATTAAAGGGTGGTATTTCAAGGTTGGCTCCATGCAGACTGGCGTCCACACTTCAAAGCCTCCCACCTATCCTACACATCAAGGCTCAATGTTCAGTGTCAAGCTATAGTAAAGGTTCACGGGGTCTTTCCGTCTTGCCGCGGGTACACTGCATCTTCACAGCGAGTTCAATTTCACTGAGTCTCGGGTGGAGACAGCCTGGCCATCATTACGCCATTCGTGCAGGTCGGAACTTACCCGACAAGGAATTTCGCTACCTTAGGACCGTTATAGTTACGGCCGCCGTTTACTGGGGCTTCGATCAAGAGCTTCGCGTTGCCGCTAACCCCATCAATTAACCTTCCAGCACCGGGCAGGCGTCACACCGTATACGTCCACTTTCGTGTTTGCACAGTGCTGTGTTTTTATTAAACAGTTGCAGCCAGCTGGTATCTGCGACTGGCTTCAGCTCCGAGAGCAAGTCTCTTCACCTACGTGCCAGCGTGCCTTCTCCCGAAGTTACGGCACCATTTTGCCTAGTTCCTTCACCCGAGTTCTCTCAAGCGCCTGAGTATTCTCTACCTGACCACCTGTGTCGGTTTGGGGTACGATTCTGTGTTACCTGATGCTTAGAGGCTTTTCCTGGAAGCTGGGCATCAACCACTTCGCCACCGTAGTGACTCGTCATCACGCCTCAGGGTTGATATGCAACCGGATTTACCAGGTCACACCCCCTACACGCTTAAACCGGGACAACCGTCGCCCGGCTAGCCTAGCCTTCTTCGTCCCCCCTTCGCAGTAACACCGAGTACAGGAATATTAACCTGTTTCCCATCGACTACGCTTTTCAGCCTCGCCTTAGGGGTCGACTCACCCTGCCCCGATTAACGTTGGACAGGAACCCTTGGTCTTCCGGCGAGCGGGCTTTTCACCCGCTTTATCGTTACTTATGTCAGCATTCGCACTTCTGATACCTCCAGCAGACCTCACAGTCCACCTTCAACGGCTTACAGAACGCTCCCCTACCCAACAACGCCTAAGCGTCGCTGCCGCAGCTTCGGTGCATGGTTTAGCCCCGTTACATCTTCCGCGCAGGCCGACTCGACCAGTGAGCTATTACGCTTTCTTTAAATGATGGCTGCTTCTAAGCCAACATCCTGGCTGTCTGTGCCTTCCCACATCGTTTCCCACTTAACCATGACTTTGGGACCTTAGCTGGCGGTCTGGGTTGTTTCCCTCTTCACGACGGACGTTAGCACCCGCCGTGTGTCTCCCGTGATAACATTCTTCGGTATTCGGAGTTTGCATCGGGTTGGTAAGCCGGGATGGCCCCCTAGCCGAAACAGTGCTCTACCCCCGAAGATGAGTTCACGAGGCGCTACCTAAATAGCTTTCGGGGAGAACCAGCTATCTCCCGGTTTGATTGGCCTTTCACCCCCAGCCACAAGTCATCCGCTAATTTTTCAACATTAGTCGGTTCGGTCCTCCAGTTAGTGTTACCCAACCTTCAACCTGCCCATGGCTAGATCACCGGGTTTCGGGTCTATACCTTGCAACTAGACGCCCAGTTAAGACTCGGTTTCCCTACGGCTCCCCTATTCGGTTAACCTTGCTACAAAATATAAGTCGCTGACCCATTATACAAAAGGTACGCAGTCACCCCCATTAAGAAGGCTCCCACTGCTTGTACGTACACGGTTTCAGGTTCTATTTCACTCCCCTCGCCGGGGTTCTTTTCGCCTTTCCCTCACGGTACTGGTTCACTATCGGTCAGTCAGGAGTATTTAGCCTTGGAGGATGGTCCCCCCATATTCAGACAGGATGTCACGTGTCCCGCCCTACTCATCGAACTCACAGAATGTGCATTTTAGTGTACGGGGCTATCACCCTTTACTGCGCGACTTTCCAGACGCTTCCACTAACACACACCCTGATTCAGGTTCTGGGCTGTTCCCCGTTCGCTCGCCGCTACTGGGGGAATCTCGGTTGATTTCTTTTCCTCGGGGTACTTAGATGTTTCAGTTCCCCCGGTTCGCCTCCTGCCACTATGTATTCATGACAGGATAGTGCAACGAATTGCACTGGGTTTCCCCATTCGGGTATTGCCGGTTGTAACGCTTCATATCAGCTTACCGACACTTATCGCAGATTAGCACGCCCTTCATCGCCTCTGACTGCCTAGGCATCCACCGTGTACGCTTAGTCACTTAACCTCACAACCCGAAGATGTTTCCATCGTTCGTGCTGCAAACATTTGAGAGACTCTCTGACAGGTTAGTCCTTATCTCAATACTTTTACGGAGAGATAAGTTTCAGCTGTCAGGTTTCAATTTTCAGCTTGTTCCAGATTGTTAAAGAGCAATATCTTAAACACGACTCGAAAGTCATCTTTAAGATATTCGGTGATAATGTCTTTCACTCATTATCGAATTGGCGTCCCCAAGGGGATTCGAACCCCTGTTACAGCCGTGAAAGGGCAGTGTCCTAGGCCTCTAGACGATGGGGACCCGAAATTTGCTTATCGAATCACCGATTCGATAATTTCGGGTAAAGGTGAGATTTTTCAAGAAAAATCGAGCGCCATTGTGATTTGTCACTGCATTTGACAGCCACAAACCGCACAGCACTTAACCACCCATACCACAGGTTTTTTGCTCATTACTTTTCATCAGACAATCTGTGTGGACACTGCACTCAACTAATATCTTTAGGTAAGGAGGTGATCCAACCGCAGGTTCCCCTACGGTTACCTTGTTACGACTTCACCCCAGTCATGAATCACAAAGTGGTAAGCGCCCTCCCGAAGGTTAAGCTACCTACTTCTTTTGCAACCCACTCCCATGGTGTGACGGGCGGTGTGTACAAGGCCCGGGAACGTATTCACCGTAGCATTCTGATCTACGATTACTAGCGATTCCGACTTCATGGAGTCGAGTTGCAGACTCCAATCCGGACTACGACGTACTTTATGAGGTCCGCTTGCTCTCGCGAGGTCGCTTCTCTTTGTATACGCCATTGTAGCACGTGTGTAGCCCTACTCGTAAGGGCCATGATGACTTGACGTCATCCCCACCTTCCTCCGGTTTATCACCGGCAGTCTCCTTTGAGTTCCCGACCGAATCGCTGGCAACAAAGGATAAGGGTTGCGCTCGTTGCGGGACTTAACCCAACATTTCACAACACGAGCTGACGACAGCCATGCAGCACCTGTCTCACGGTTCCCGAAGGCACTAAGCTATCTCTAGCAAATTCCGTGGATGTCAAGAGTAGGTAAGGTTCTTCGCGTTGCATCGAATTAAACCACATGCTCCACCGCTTGTGCGGGCCCCCGTCAATTCATTTGAGTTTTAACCTTGCGGCCGTACTCCCCAGGCGGTCGATTTAACGCGTTAGCTCCGGAAGCCACGCCTCAAGGGCACAACCTCCAAATCGACATCGTTTACAGCGTGGACTACCAGGGTATCTAATCCTGTTTGCTCCCCACGCTTTCGCACCTGAGCGTCAGTCTTTGTCCAGGGGGCCGCCTTCGCCACCGGTATTCCTCCAGATCTCTACGCATTTCACCGCTACACCTGGAATTCTACCCCCCTCTACAAGACTCTAGCTTGCCAGTTTCAAATGCAGTTCCCAAGTTAAGCTCGGGGATTTCACATCTGACTTAACAAACCGCCTGCGTGCGCTTTACGCCCAGTAATTCCGATTAACGCTTGCACCCTCCGTATTACCGCGGCTGCTGGCACGGAGTTAGCCGGTGCTTCTTCTGCGAGTAACGTCAATGAACAGTGCTATTAACACTGAACCCTTCCTCCTCGCTGAAAGTGCTTTACAACCCGAAGGCCTTCTTCACACACGCGGCATGGCTGCATCAGGCTTGCGCCCATTGTGCAATATTCCCCACTGCTGCCTCCCGTAGGAGTCTGGACCGTGTCTCAGTTCCAGTGTGGCTGGTCATCCTCTCAGACCAGCTAGGGATCGTCGCCTAGGTGAGCCATTACCCCACCTACTAGCTAATCCCATCTGGGCACATCCGATGGTGTGAGGCCCGAAGGTCCCCCACTTTGGTCTTGCGACGTTATGCGGTATTAGCCACCGTTTCCAGTAGTTATCCCCCTCCATCGGGCAGTTTCCCAGACATTACTCACCCGTCCGCCGCTCGTCACCCAGGGAGCAAGCTCCCCTGTGCTACCGCTCGACTTGCATGTGTTAGGCCTGCCGCCAGCGTTCAATCTGAGCCATGATCAAACTCTTCAATTAAAAGCTTGATTTGCTTCAACTCGTGAAGCGATGCTCGAAAATTAACTTTCGTAATAATTCATTCGCATGAATTACTGCTTGGTCACTCTTCAAGACTTGATATTTTTTTGCTGCCTAAGCAGCTGGATATCGTCTTGTGAGTGCCCACACAGATTGTCTGATAAATTGTTAAAGAGCGTTGGTTACCGGAAACTTTCACGGTAACGCGGGAGGCAGATAATACGCTTTCCCGCTGAAGAGTCAAGCCATTTTCTTATTAAGAAGTGGTGTTTTCACCGGCTTGCTGCTTCCTGCCTGGGCAACCTGCTTTGCTATAAAGAAGTCGTTGTTCCCGGTCAGTGGAGGCGCATTATAGGGCGTTCTAAAAACACCGCAACCCCTAATTTAAAAAAATGTTTCAAACGCGGTTTTTTTCAGCAAAACGCTGCACAACGCGGCGTTTTGCCCCTGTTTCTCGAAAAATTTAAAAAAATGCGGGCGCTCCGTAGCGTAAAATGAAAAGGAACAATGCAAGTCGAGGAATTGCAGCCATGAAATTTGATGCTCAACAACAGGCCGCTCAGCGTAACCTTTCTTATCTGCTTGCAGAAAAACTTGGCCAACGGATCCTGGCAGGTGAATATCAGGCAGGTAGCATCCTGCCTGGTGAAATGGAATTAGGAGAACAATTTGGCGTCAGCCGCACTGCAGTTCGCGAAGCTGTAAAAATGCTGGCAGCAAAAGGTATGTTGTTGCCACGCCCACGCATTGGCACCAGGGTGATGCCTCAGAGTCAATGGAACTTTCTCGATCAAGACTTGCTGACATGGTGGATGACTAAGGAAAACTTTACTCGAGTGATGCAGCATTTTCTTATCCTGCGAACTTCGCTTGAACCTCAAGCCTGTTCACTGGCCGCGGCCAAAGCAAGCACACAGCAAAAAGCGCAACTAATCTCCTTAATAGCAGAGATGCGAGCATTGCATATTGATTTCGACCGCGAACGCTGGATTGAAGTTGATACTCAGTATCACCAACTGATTTACGAGGCCAGTGCTAACCCATTTCTAACCTCGTTCGCTAACCTGTTCAGTTCCGTCTATCAGAGCTATTTTCGGGCAATTACAGGTAACGAAGTGATCAAACTGCATCATCATCAGGCGATCGTAGATGCCATTGTGGCTGGTGACAGTAACACCGCACTCACAGCATGCCAGACGTTGCTTCACGATAATGGGTAAACTCATCACTGTTTACATATATATACCTACAGTTATCCCCGTTGCTGGTATGTTGGCGACGTGGTTCCTGCCTGGAGCTCGAGATCGTCACCTTCATGCAATTTAATCTATAAAAAAGATGATAGGGATGAAGTTAACATTAAATCAGGAATGACAATGACAAAATCTGCACGCAGCATGGCTGGGTTACCTTGGATAGCTGCTATGGCTTTCTTTATGCAAGCGTTGGATGCCACCATCCTCAATACTGCCTTGCCTGCCATTGCAAAAAGTCTTGAACGTTCACCATTAGCAATGCAGTCAGCCGTTATCAGCTATACCTTGACGGTAGCGATGTTGATCCCGGTCAGCGGTTGGTTGGCGGACCGATTTGGCACCCGCAGAGTATTCATTTTAGCTGTTTCACTTTTTACTCTTGGCTCACTATTATGTGCCCTCTCCCCAACATTGAGCTTTCTGGTAACTTCACGTGTGCTACAAGGGATTGGTGGTGCCATGATGATGCCAGTAGCACGTTTGGCGCTATTACGTGCTTACCCACGCAGTGAGCTGCTCCCCGTTCTGAACTTTGTTACCATGCCTGGCTTGGTCGGCCCGATCATGGGGCCGCTGCTTGGTGGTTGGTTGGTCACCTATGCAACCTGGCATTGGATATTCCTGATTAATATTCCAATTGGGTTACTCGGCATTATTTATGCGCGCAAGTACATGCCAGATTTCACCACACCAAAGCGCCCATTTGATTTCAAGGGTTTTATACTATTCGGCCTGAGTCTGGTCTTGGTCTCTACCGGTTTAGAACTGTTTGGCGAACAGGTGCTTGCTAGCTACATTTCTTTGGGGATATTTCTCAGCGGTTTTGTCATGCTGTTCGGCTATATCATTCACGCTCGTCGACATCCCCAACCTCTTATTGGATTGGATCTTTTCAAAACCCGTACCTTTTCCGTCGGTATTGCCGGTAACGTTGCTTCACGCTTAGGCACAGGTTGCGTTCCTTTCCTGATGCCTCTGATGTTACAAGTAGGTTTTGGTTACTCAGCGATAATCGCGGGTTGTATGATGGCCCCAATGGCTGTGGGGGCACTCACGGCCAAGTCTACTGTCACCCAAGTACTGCGTTGGTTTGGCTACCGTAACACGTTGGTTGGCAACACTATCATCATCGGTGTGTTAATTGCTCAATTTTCACTGCAGAGTCCGGGCATGTCATTCTGGATCATGATATTGCCGCTGTTTGTCCTGGGAATGGCAATGTCGACACAATTTACCGCCATGAATACCATCAGCCTAGGGGATCTCAACGATACCAATGCCAGCTCAGGTAATAGCGTGCTCGCCGTTACCCAGCAACTTTCTATTAGCTTTGGCGTGGCTGTTAGCGCGGCCGTATTACGTTTCTACGAATCGATGTCCATCGGTACCATGATCGAACACTTTCACTATACCTTTATTACCATGGGGATAGTGACCATCGCCTCTTCCCTGGTTTTTATGCTATTGAAAAAGAAAGATGGCGATAACCTGATAACCGGCAAAGACAAACAAAGAAAAGAGGCTAAAGCCACAGGTTAACGGTAACCAACCGAGGCACGCTCCACCAGTTCAGGCGTCAACACTAAAACCTGAGCTTCACGCTCGGGGTTTTGCAGGCGATCGATTAAGGCATCAACCGCCAATTCCCCCAGCGAATCTTTTGGCTGGTGAATGGTGCTAAGCGGTGGGGAAAGATATTTGGCCAACTTAATATCATCATAACCCATGACAGCCATGTCATCTGGCACCACCAACCCAGCTTGATACAACGCTTGATAGACACCCACAGCAACCGCATCATTACCAGCAAATACCGCATGAGGCGGCTCAGCCAAGGCCAAGAGCTGTTTCATTGCATTTACGCCACCTTCAAACTCAAAATCGCAATGCACTTCATAACCCGGTAAAATTTCAAGACCAGCACGATGCATTGCGCGGCGATAGCCATCCAAACGATGGCGTGCGGTGGTTTTATCTGCTGGCCCGGCGATACAGGCAATGCGGTGGTAACCACGAGCTATCAGATGATCGGTAGCCATTTCACCACCCAGCAACGAGTTATCCTGAATGATATCGTTGGCTCCTTCGAATGGCGCCCAGTCCATCATCACTATAGGCAGAGAAGGGTAGCGGCTCAGTGCATCCTCTGAAGGGCGGTGGTTTTCAGTGCACATCAATAACAAACCATCGACGCGTTTTTGCAGCAATGTTTCCATACTGCGATTCATTCGTGCCGCATCTTCCTCAGTATTGCACAGGATTAGGCTGTAACCACGTTCATAGCAACTGCGCTCAACCCCACGCACGACTTCAGCATAAAACGGATTGTTGCTGGAGGTAACTAACATACCTATGGTACGCGTAGTATTAAGTTTTAAACTACGCGCCAGTGCGGAGGGAGCATAGTTAAGCTGTTCAACGGCGGTCATCACTTTGTTACGGATACTGTCACTGACAAAACGATTATTATTAATCACGTGTGACACTGTCGAGGTAGAGACACCCGCCAGGCGAGCAACATCTTTCATGGTGGTCAACTGTTTGACTCCTGCTGCTGCAGAAAGGCGTCAATTTCTTCACGCCACGGCACCGAAGACTGAGCACCTGGCCGGGTGACAGCAATCGCGGCAGCCGCGTGAGCAAAACATACCGCATCATTCATGGTTTTACCTTCAAGCAGGCCGGTCACCAGCGCACCATTGAACGTATCACCCGCGGCAATGGTATCTACTGCTGTGACCTTAAAACCCGGAACCAATCTGCCATTGCCGTTTTCACTTAACCACACCCCACGGCTACCAAGCGTGATAATCACACAGCCGACCCCCTTATCATGCAACACGTTGGCAGCACGAGCGGCGTCTTGGTCATCATCGATCGCGATCCCCGTTAACCGTTGAGCTTCAGTTTCATTCGGGGTAATCATATCAATCATCGCCAAAAGATCGTCAGGTAGTTCACAGGCTGGTGCTGGATTGAGGATCACCTGAGTGCCATGCTGTTTTGCCAGTTTGGCAGCGGCTATCACCGTTTCAAGTGGTGACTCCAACTGCATTAACAGTGCGTCCGCATTGATAATCGTCTGTCGATAACGATTGATATATTCCGGTGTAACCGCCGCATTAGCACCTGCATCAATGCCAATAACATTCTCACCTTCTGCATTCACAAATATCAATGCAACACCGGTAGTACTTTCAGCAACGGCTTCAATTGGATGGGTATCAATGCCATCGGTAGCCAGTTGCTGACGAATACGTTCACCAATGTCGTCAGCTCCTACGCAGGCAATAAACGCGATATTCGCGCCACTGCGCCCAGCGGCTACTGCTTGGTTAGCCCCTTTACCACCAAAAGCAACTTTATACTGCTTCCCGATGACCGTTTCACCTGGCCGGGGAAACTGTTCGATATTGAGGATATGGTCGGCATTGATGCTGCCCAAAACCACCAGTTGGCCTGTTTCCATCGCATTGATCCCTGAAATTTTGCGCCGCCGTAACACCCAGCGCCGGTGGCGCAGAGATGACTTATTGGGTAACCAGTTTCAGATCAACCGGAATGGTAGCAGGAACCTTTTCACCTTTGAGGATCTTGTCAGCAGTTTCAACACCTATCACACCGATTTGGTCAGGACGCTGCGCTACCGTTGCAGCCATCTTGCCTCCCTCAACCGCTTTCACCCCATCATCGGTACCATCAAAGCCCACTACGACCACATCGTTTTTACCGGCTGTTTGCAGCGCACGCAGTGCACCCAGTGCCATTTCGTCATTTTGTGCAAACACAGCCTGCACGTCAGGATGCGCAGTCAACAGGTTCTGCATGACATTCAAGCCTTTAGTGCGATCAAAGTCCGCTGGCTGGCTGGCCAACAGTTTAAACTTGTTCTGCTCCAGAGACTGTTTGAAACCTTCCCCACGTTCACGCGCGGCAGAAGTACCAGCAATCCCTTCCAACTGGATAACCTTGGCATCGGCACCCGCTTTCTTGGCAATAAAGTCACCAGCCATTTTACCGCCTGCACGGTTATCAGAAGCAATATGGCTGACCACTTCACCTTTGGCTGCTGCACGGTCCAGAGTGATTACCGGGATCTTGGCCTGATTGGCCATCTTGATGGCATTACCTACTGCATCAGAATCAGTTGGGTTGATCAGTAACAGTTTCGGGTTCTGAACCATCAGATCCTGAACGTTGGCCAACTCTTTCGCCGGGTTGTTCTGCGAATCCAGCACCACCAGGTTGTAACCCAGCTTGTTGGCTTCCTGCTGTGCTCCTTCTTTCATTGAAACAAAGAACGGGTTATTAAGGGTAGATACCACCAGCGCGATAGTATCTTTTGCCAAAGCATTAGCACTCAACGTGGCGGTTAGCGCGAAAGCCGAAACTAAAGTTGCCAGTTTTTTCATTTTCATGATCGTGATTCCTGTAGGGAAAAGTTACTTGTTACTTTTGTTGTCTACCAAAACCGCCAGCAGGATAACAACTGCTTTTACGATCATCTGGTAGTAGGAGGAAACGCCCAGTAAATTCAAACCGTTGTTAAGGAAACCCAGGATCAGTGCCCCAATCAGAGTACCGACGATACGCCCCTTACCACCTGCCAGACTGGTACCACCAAGAACGACGGCCGCAATAGCATCCAACTCGTAGCCGGTTCCGGCAGTAGGCTGTGCGGAAGAGAGACGCGCAACTTCAATCACCCCAGCCAGTGCCGCCAGCAAGCCACACAGCGAGTAAACGATGATTTTAACTTTATCGACGCTGATGCCCGAAAGACGAGTTGCAGCTTCGTTGCCACCCAGCGCATAGATATAGCGCCCAAGGCGGGTGTGATGCAGCATGTACCAGACAGCGATAAATACGATTGCCATAATCCAAATCGGGGTGGGTACTCCTAACGGACGGCCAATCCCGAACCAACCAAAGGCATCGCCAACATCGGTAAAACCGGTATTTATGGGGCTACCGTTGGTATACACCATGGTCACGCCGCGTAACAGCAACATCATGACCAAGGTAGCAATAAACGCCTGAACCTTACCTTTTGCAACGATAACGCCTGTACAGGCACCTACTGCGGCCCCTAATGCCAGCGCAGCTGCAACGGCAACCACGGCGTTTATTTCGAAACCCACAATGGAAGCGGCTACGGCTCCCGTTAACGCAAGCAGCGATCCCACAGACAAATCGATGCCGGAGGTCAGGATCACGAGTGTCATGCCAACCGCCATAATGGCGTTGACTGACGTTTGCTGCAGAATATTGAACAGGTTATTAACGGTGAAAAAATTCGGGCTCATTGAGGAAACCACCGCAATCAGCACCAGCAGTGCAATCAACGATTTCTGCTCCAACAACCCCTCTTTACTGAACCAGCGCTTTGCAACACTCTGTGAACTCATATCTGATTACTCCTGCTTTACGCCGTATTGCTTGCCGACGGCCGCGGCCATAAGCACTTCCTGGGTGGCCTGTTCAATAGGGAATTCACCACTGAGATGCCCTTCATGCATGACCAGAATACGATCACTCATCCCTAGCACTTCCGGCATTTCTGAAGAAACCAGAATGATGCTCAGCCCTTCCTGCTTAAACTGGTTGATTAACTGATAAATCTCTTTTTTTGCTCCCACGTCGACACCGCGTGTCGGTTCGTCGAGGATCAACACCTTAGGCCTAGTCATCAAGCCACGGGCAATCGCCACTTTCTGTTGATTACCACCGGAAAGCAGACCAATCGGCTGCTCCATCGAAGGCGTTTTGATGTTGAACAAACGTATAAAGTCACTCACGGCCTGCTGCTCATCCGCATGTTTCAGGCTGCCGCCGGAACGACTGAAATAGCGCAGTGCAGTCAGTGACATGTTTTCCTTCACCGACATTCCCAACACCAGTCCATCACGTTTGCGATCTTCCGAGATATAGACGATGCCATTTGCCAGCCCGTCCTGAGGGGAATGGGTGACCACCTCATGGCCATCAAGGTTTATCGTTCCGCTTTTACGTGGTGCCGCACCGTACAAAATCTTCATTAACTCGGTACGCCCGGCCCCCATCAGGCCCGCAACACCTAAAATTTCGCCACGATATAAAGTAAAACTGACATCCTGCACACCAGGACCTGAAACATGGCTAACTTGCAGGCGTTTTTCACCGCGTGACTGGTTAATACGTGGATACTGTTCTTCCAGCTTGCGCCCTACCATCATTTCAATCAGCGTATCTTCCTGCAACTCGGCCACCGGACTCTCGGCAATAAACTGCCCGTCACGGAAAACGGTCACATCGTCGCAGATTTCAAAAATCTCTTTCAAACGATGGGAAATATAGACAATGCCACGCCCTTCAGCTTTCAGCTCGTTGATCACGTTAAACAATGAGGCTGTTTCAGTATCGGTCAGGGCATCGGTGGGTTCATCCATAATGATGACTTTGGATTCAAAGCTCAGCACCTTGGCAATCTCCACCATTTGCTGATCGCCAATCGACAGTTCCCCCACCAGCCGATGGCTGCTATAGCGTAGGTTCAGCCGCGCCAACAGTTTATCCGCTTCGGCATACATACGTTTCCAATCAATACGGCCAAAGCGATTGACGAATTCACGGCCAAGAAAGATGTTCTCGGCAATCGTCAGCTGTGGGATCAGGTTCAGTTCCTGATGAATGATGCCTACTCCCGCCTCTTGCGACTCCTTCGGTCCTTTGAAAAAAACCTCTTTACCGAGAAAATACTGACTACCCGCGTCTTTGCTGTAAATACCGGTCAACACTTTCATCATGGTGGATTTCCCGGCACCATTCTCTCCTACCAGCGCCATCACTTTGCCGGGATAAACGTTGAGAGCGGCACCAGAAAGCGCCTTCACGCCGGGAAAAGCTTTGTCGATCCCTTTCAGTTGCAGTAGAGGTTGCATAGATGCCTCAGAAAGTTACGCCGGAGCAGAGGATCACATTCGCATAAGGCGAACATTCTCCACTGCGGATCACCGCACGGCTGTGCTCGGTTTTTACCTTAAAATCACTGTGGCTGATATAGCCAATACTGATGGTATTTCCCTGGAGTTGGCCAAGTTGACCCAGTTGAATCAGCAACGCTTCATGGAGTAACGGATTTTGCTTAACAATCTCTTCCGCCAAGAGGGCACTTTCTACCTGCATTTCCTGCGTCACTGCCTCCACGACCTGCAAAAATGTAGGTATTCCTTGGGTCAATGCCAGATCAATGCGCTGCGCTGCGGCTGGAATGGGTAACCCTGCATCGCAAATAGTGATCTGATCGGTATGGCCGAGGCGGGAAATAACCGCAGAAACATCCGAATTCAGTAGAACGCCTTTTTTCATGATTTTTGCTCCAATAGCGAAACGTTTCGCTCACGGTGGAGTTTAAAAAAACCTCATGAGAAGGCAACAGCAGAGTTGAGGAAATGTGATCGCCATCGAAACGTATTAGTATTCGACTAACGAAGTAAAAGAGCCCAGCAAATGCTGAGCCCATGATTTATATCTCGACCTGAGTTCCCAATTCGATAACCCTGTTCGGTGGTATCTCAAATTGATCGGCTGCACGCAACGCATTGCGGCTAAGAGCGATAAACAGTTTACCGCGCAGATACAGGTACCATGGCCGTTTATTGAGGAACAGAGACTCATGAGACAAGAAAAAGGAAGTCTCCATCATCCTGAATGACAACCCTTCCAGCCCACAGCGGTGGAAAACCTCCTCGACGTTTGGCGTTTCACGCCAGCCATAGCTGGCAACTACGCGCCAAAAGCTAGGTGAAAGCTGCTCAATAGTGACTCGGCGGACATTATGGACATACGGAGCATCTTCGGTACGCAAGGTTAACAAGACTATCCGCTCATGCAGCACTTTGTTATGTTTAAGGTTATGCAACAGTGCAAACGGGATAACGTTAACCGCACGGGACATAAACACCGCGGTACCAGGCACGCGAACCGGTGGGGATTTTTCCAGTGATGTAATCAGGGCTTCAAGTGAGTTTCCATGCTCATGCATACGTCGCAACAGACGGAAACGTTCGCTTTTCCAAGTCGTCATGATAATCAACATGACCAACGCTAACGTCAGTGGTAACCAACCGCCAGAGAACAGTTTCAGAGCGTTTGCCGCAAACATTGGCAGATCAATAATCAACAGAATTACCAGGATACCGACCACTAGAAAACGATTCCAATGCCAGTTTTTGATCGCCACTGAGGTTATAAGAACGCTGGTTAACACCATGGTACCGGTCACCGCAATGCCGTATGCCGCCGCCAGGTTGCTGGAATGTTCAAAGCCCACGATCACCAGTACTACCGCGATATACAGCGTCCAGTTGATTACCGGAATATAGATCTGGCCTGATTCCATTTCCGAAGTATGGATAATGCGCATCGGTGATAGATACCCCAGCCGTACAGCCTGGCGAGTCAATGAAAACACCCCGGAAATAACCGCCTGAGAGGCAATCACCGTTGCCAGCGTAGCCAAAATCAATAGCGGGATCAGTGCCCAGTCAGGAGCCAACAAGAAGAAGGGGTTTTTGATCGCTTCCGGATTTTTCAGCAGCAGTGCACCTTGACCAAAATAATTGATCACCAGTGAGGGCAGTACCACGGTGAACCAGGCCAAACGAATAGGGAATTTGCCAAAGTGGCCCATATCCGCATAAAGCGCTTCCACGCCGGTAATTGAAAGCACCACTGCACCAAGTGCGAAGAACGACACCTTCTTGTATTCAACAAAGAAGTTAAGTGCCCATTTAGGGTTCATTGCCTGCAACACTTCAGGGTTGGCAATGATGCTGCGGGCACCAAGCACTGCCAGTACGATAAACCACAGAAGCATCACAGGTGCAAATAACTTACCAACGCTACCGGTGCCACGCTTTTGGATCACAAACAATAAGGTCAATACCAGAATAGACAACGGTACGATATAGGGGTCCAATGAAGGAGCTGCTATTTCCAGTCCCTCTATTGCCGACATTACCGATATTGCCGGTGTGATCACAACCTCACCATAAAAGAAGCTGCCACCAATCAGGCCAAGGATCACCAGTAATGATGTGGTGCGGGCAGAAGTATTACGCCCAGCCAAGGACATTAACGTGAGGATCCCCCCTTCACCGGCATTATCTGCACGCATGACGTAGGTGAGATACTTAAGGGAAACGATGACAACCAGCATCCAGAAGATCAGAGAAAGGAAACCAAACACCACATCCGGGCGGACATCAAAGCCATAATGACCGGAAAAACACTCTCTAAAGGTGTAAAGGGGACTGGTACCAATATCACCGTAAACGACCCCAATCGCCGCCAGGGTGACCGCTGATAATGACTGTTTATGTTCTGTGTTCATAATTCGTTTCTTTTGCTAGCTCATCCATCAGCCTTCACATCCGCATCAGGCTAAAAATAGGGGGCTTTAAGATCCGTTATACCCAGTTTACCCTTTGAATTTCAAGTAATAAAAGCAAACCATATTGCTTATTTCCAAGAGCTAGGCTCCGGTTAAGTGACAGAAGAAAAGCTTTCAACGACACTGTAGCTTGAAAGACCGGGAGAGATAAAAGGCGCACAGTATGCACCATTTAAATTGCTTACCTACTCTTATATCGTCCCCGAAAACTAAACAAAATGTGAACCAGTGACTTTATTAAAAAAATAAACTTATACTAATCAATAATCTATACTTCTAAAAAGAATATGTATACTCAAGTTCATTAAAGTTGCAAGTGGGTGACGAATCAGTTGAGAACCGATTTGAATGCCGCAACGCAGCAGCCCGAAATGAGGGTGAGTAACACAGCTTACAATCCAGCATATTGAAAGGCGACAGGTGTATTATTAAATACTCGATCAAGATTGGCTTTTAGCCTTACAACCTACCCCATCCGCGGACAACGTGAGTAATTTTATGGCCTCATCATCACTTCTTGCAGAACGGATTTCCCGCCTCAGCAATGCGCTAGAGAGCGGCCTATATGAACGGCAGGAAGCAATCAGGCTATGCCTGCTAGCAGCATTATGTGGCGAAAGCGTATTCCTGCTCGGCCCGCCGGGTATTGCCAAAAGCCTGATCGCTCGCCGATTAAAGTTTGCCTTTCGTAGCGCACGCTCATTCGAATACCTCATGACACGCTTTTCTACCCCCGAAGAAATATTCGGCCCGCTGTCTATTCAAGCCCTGAAAGATGAAGGGCGTTATCAGCGACTGACTGCAGGTTATCTGCCCGAAGCAGAGATCGTGTTTCTTGATGAAATCTGGAAAGCCGGACCGGCAATCCTTAATACATTGTTGACAGCGATTAACGAACGCCGCTTCCGCAACGGTAATAGCGAGGAAAAAATTCCACTACGGTTGCTGGTCACTGCCTCTAATGAATTACCAGAAGCCGACAACAGTCTTGAAGCACTGTACGACCGCATGCTGATTCGTTTATGGCTAGACAAAGTGCAGGATAAGCAGAATTTCCGTTCTCTGCTGGTCAGTAGACGGAACGAAAACGAAAACTCAGTCCCAGAATCACTGAGTATCAGCGATGAAGAATTCCACCAATGGCAACCACTAATAGATAAAATCAAACTGCCGGAAAACTGTTTTGAACTGATATTTCTGCTACGACAAAGATTGGATACCTTGGAACAAGCGCCCTACGTTTCCGATCGTCGTTGGAAAAAAACCCTACGTTTGCTGCAGGCCAGCGCATTTTTCAGTGGCCGTGAAACCATTGTTCCCCTGGATTTAATACTGTTGAAAGATTGCCTGTGGCACGACCTGACTTCCATGAAGCTTTTACAACAGCAAATTGACCAATTACTCACTGAACAAGCCTACCAACAGCAAGCGTTACTGATCCAGTTACAACAGATCCATAACCGCTGGATGCAGCATCAACAGCAGCAAAACGATAGCCAGGCGATCACCCTATTAAAAAAAGGGGGTATGTTCAGCCGTAAACCACAATATGCGCTGGAAGAGCCGCTCAACGACAATACGCTGACTTTATTGCTGAAAAAACCGCTGCAACTGCACGACATTCAGGTTAATCATCTGAATATCGAAAAAAGCATGCTGGAAAACTGGCTACAAAAAGGGGGTAACGTTCGCGCCAAGTTGAATGGTATCGGTTTCGCCCAGCAGATTGATCTGGACGTCGACGACCAGTTGCATCTGATTGTGCTGGATGTGAGCCGTCAACCTTCGCTATTGACACTACCGGGTAAGCCTACCGGGGGAACACCGCAGGCATTGCTAGATGAAATGGAAGCGTTGAGCCAGCGCTTGGTGGAGCAACGGCAGTTATTTAGTCAGCATCAACCCTGCTTGTTTACTCCGGCAACAGGTCTGGCGAAGATCGAAGCCAGTCTGCTACAGGTTTCCGAACAACTTAAGCAACAACAGCAACAAATGCGCGGCCAATAAACATGCTCAACCTTGAAACACTCGATTTACTGCTTTCCATTACGGAAAACGAGCTGATAGAGGAGATGATCATCGGCATGCTTGCCGCACCGCAGTTGATGATATTTTTTAATAAATTTCCGGCAATACGCCGGGCATTAAATAGAGATCTGCCACGCTGGAGGTTGCAGCTAAAACAACGAATTCATCAGACTATGGTTCCTCCAGCCTTCACCCAAGAATTTTACCGTTATCAACAGTGCCAATTGGAGAGTTCTATCCAATTCTTTCATAACCTCAACGATACCCTCGATTTTCTACACAAATTGAGTTCTCCATTTTACGAGCAGGCACGAAAGATGACCGATGCCGCCGACCTGCCTAATCATCCGCGTGATAACAGTTTTCAGACGCTGTTTCTACAACGCTGGCGCATCAGCCTGACGTTACAAGCCACTCTGCTGCACCACCAATTACTGGAGCAAGAACGAGAACAATTGATGGCTGAATTACAGGAACGATTAGCCGTAAGCGGCGCCTTAGAACCGGTATTAGCAGAAAACGATACTGCAGCAGGCCGATTGTGGGACATGAGTAAAGGGCATCTACAGCGCGGAGACTACCTGCGGCTGGTGGAATATGGCGACTTCTTGCAACAACAACCAGAATTACAAAAGCTGGCCCAACAATTGGGGCGCAGCTATGAGGCTAAAGCGGTACAACAGCAAGACGCTCAACCTGAACCCTTTCGCGTAATGGTTCAGGTGCCCGCCATTCAGCCGGAACAGGTCAGCGGTATCCATCAAAGTGACGATATTCTGCGGCTATTACCAACAGAACTGGCGATCCTAGGGATTGAAGAACTGGAATTTGAGTTTTACCGGCGATTACTGGAAAAAAGGTTGTTGAGCTATCGTCTGCAGGGTGATGCCTGGCAGGAGCAAACCTTGATGCGTCAAGTCACGCATAAACAGCAAGATCGGCAGCCACGAGGGCCATTTATTGTCTGCGTTGATACGTCTGGTTCAATGGGGGGGTTTAACGAACAATGTGCCAAAGCCTTCTGCCTGGCGTTATTACGCATCGCGCTAGCCGATAACCGGCGTTGTTACATTATGCTGTTTGCTAACCAGATCGTTCATTATGAACTGACGGCAGCCAGTGGGCTCGAACAAGCCATTCGCTTTTTGGGGCAACATTTTAGGGGAGGAACCGACTTGGCAGCCTGCCTGAACGCAACAGTAAGCAAAATGGTAGAAAGCGACTGGTTTGATGCCGATGCGGTGATAATTTCAGACTTTATTGCCCAAAGGTTGCCTGACGAGGTGATTAAGAAAGTAAAATTGCAACAACAAAGCCATCAACAACGTTTTCACGCTGTGGCCATGTCAGCTTATGGAAAACCCGGGATCATGCGCATCTTTGATCATATCTGGCGTTTTGATACCGGGCTAAAAAGCCGTCTAATGCGCCGCTGGCGGCGCTGATTAACGTTTACAACAACCCGGAAACCGTCTCGCGCAATTCTGGTGCCCATACGCCACACTGAACCTGACCGATATGCGACAGCTGAAGCAACAGCATCACCAAACGTGATTGACCGATCCCACCGCCAATGGTTTGCGGCATTTCACCACGCAGTAGAGACTGATGCCACTCCAGCTTCAAGCGTTCCAGATCGTCTGTCAGGGTCAGTTGATTTTGCAGCGCCGCCGCATCAACACGGATCCCCATAGAAGACAGCTCGAACGCATCCTGTAATACCGGGTTCCACACAACAATATCACCGTTCAAACCAGCCAGCCCTTCAATACCCGGCGAGGTCCAATCGTCATAATCAGGGGCTCGCACATCATGGGGTTTACCGTGAGATAGTTTACCACCGATACCAATCAGGAATACCGCCCCAAATTCTTTAGCTATAGCACGTTCGCGCCCTTTGGCATCTAGCTCGGGATAACGTTGCAGCAGGGTTTCGCTATGAATAAAGTGGATATGCTCTGGCAGGAACGGGGTGAAACCATACTCGCGGCTTACTGCAGCTTCTGTTTCTTTTATAGCTGCATAAATGCGTTTAACCGTGTCTTGCAGATAAGCCGTGTTGCGTTCACTGTCACTCATTACCCGCTCCCAGTCCCATTGATCGACATACACAGAGTGGATCGGTGTGAGACGATCTTCATCTGGACGCAGTGCTTTCATATGGGTATACAGACCTTCTCCGGCTGTGAAATCGTAGCTGCCAAGAGTTTTGCGTTTCCATTTGGCCAAGGAGTGAACCACTTCAAATGTTGAATCAGGCAAACTTTTCACTTTTACCTGAACGGCTTTCTCGCTACCGGAAAGGTTATCCTGAGTACCATCACCCAGGCGGCTAAGAATAGGAGCTTGAACCTCAACCAGGCTAAGCTGTTGTTCCAACTGGCGCGAAAAGAAGGATTTTATGAAACTGATTTGCTGTTGTTTTTGAATAAACTGCTTTTTCATTACCGTATCTCTTAAATAAATAATCTGTCTAGTTAGCAGTGATTAAGCAACAAAATGGCACCATCATTCAATATACATCAATAAATATTGCCAATATTATTTTAATCATTCATTTTTATACGCTATTAACTCAATAATCAGCAAATTAACGGGGGATTTATGCCAGAAATTTATCAGATCGATAATCTCGATCGCGACATCCTCAACGTGCTAATGGAAAATGCCCGGACACCTTACGCAGAACTGGCAAAGAATTTTGCTGTCAGTCCAGGCACCATCCACGTCCGGGTAGAAAAAATGAAGCAAGCTGGGATCATTACAGGTGCCAGAATAGATGTAGACCCTAAACAACTGGGTTATGACGTATGCTGTTTTATCGGCATCATCTTAAAGAGTGCCAAAGACTATCCTTCCGCACTAAAGAAACTAGAAAGTCTGGAAGAAGTGGTTGAAGCTTATTACACCACGGGCCACTACAGCGTTTTTATTAAAGTGATGTGTCGCTCAATAGATGCCTTGCAGCAGGTACTTATCAACAAGATCCAGACAATCGACGAGATCCAGTCAACGGAAACACTGATCTCCCTGCAAAACCCGATTATGCGTACTATCACACCTTAATTCCCTTTTTTTTCCCTTATTATCCACAGGTAGATCCCAACCAATTCACAGAGTACAATGCAGCCTCTCTAGAAAGGTTGGGATGATTAATGGCAGATATTACTCTGATCACTGGCAGTACGCTTGGCAGCGCTGAATACGTGGCTGAACATTTAGCTGAACAGCTTGAAGGTTCCGGTTTATCTACCGATATACGGCATGGTGCTGAATTGGATGAGCTGACGTTATCTGGCGTGTGGTTGGTGATATCCTCAACGCACGGTGCCGGGGATCTACCTGATAACTTACAGCCGTTATTAGAACAAATAGAAGAACAACAGCCTGATTTGTCCCAAGTGCAGTTTGGTGCCATCGGTTTAGGCAGCTCAGAGTACGATACCTTCTGTGGCGCGATCAAAAGGATCGACGATCTTTTACGGGCTCGCGGAGCAAAAAGGATCGGTGATCGACTTGAGATCGACGTGACTAAACATGAAATACCAGAGGATCCGGCAGAAGAATGGGCTAAAAACTGGATTATTTTACTTAATATGCTTAATTAACAGGCAAACAAATGTGTATAAGTATGCTTAAAAGCAGCGTAAAACCAGTAGTTATCCCAATAACAACCGTCGTATACTTTTCAATCTGTGGATAACTAGCTATTTAGATCCCAGCTTATACGGAGCAGGATCACCGATCATTCACAGCAAGCGATCTTCACTAATTCAATGATCCTCATGGCGAATAACTACTTATCCACAGAGGATCCCGAACCTAATAAGAGATCTAATAAAGAGATCTTTAAATAAAAAAGATCTTCTTTTAATTACTCACGATCCTGAGCGCTTGGTCGATCGACTAAACTTGGGTAGAATCCCCAGCCTTGGGCAAACAACGATCGTCCGCAAGTACTTCGAGGTGCAGTTCCATGTTTTATCCAGATCAATTTGACGTCATTATCATCGGTGGTGGACATGCCGGTACTGAAGCCGCTATGGCTGCAGCACGTATGGGACGTCAGACTTTATTGCTGACGCACAATATCGATACGCTTGGGCAAATGTCCTGCAATCCAGCGATTGGTGGCATTGGTAAAGGGCATCTGGTCAAGGAAATCGATGCACTAGGCGGCTTGATGGCTAAGGCGATTGATCATGCAGGTATCCAGTTTAGAATACTAAACGCCAGCAAAGGTCCAGCAGTACGTGCGACTCGAGCCCAAGCCGATCGCGTCCTGTATCGTCAGGCAGTTCGTACTGCATTGGAGAATCAGCCAAACCTGATGATCTTCCAACAGCCGGTCGATGATCTGATTGTAGAAAACGATCGTGTGGTGGGGGCTGTGACCCAAATGGGGCTTAAGTTCCGAGCTAAAGCGGTAGTGCTAACCGTAGGGACTTTCCTCGATGGCAAGATCCATATTGGTCTGGAAAATTACAGCGGTGGGCGTGCTGGAGATCCCCCTTCGATCTCCCTTTCACAAAGACTTCGAGAGTTGCCATTACGTGTTAACCGCCTAAAAACAGGTACACCACCACGTATCGATGCTCGTACTATCGATTTTAGCGTATTGGCTGAGCAACACGGTGATACACCGATGCCGGTATTCTCTTTCTTGGGTAATGCCAGCCAGCATCCGCAACAAATGCCTTGTTACATTACGCATACCAACGAAAAAACCCATGATGTGATCCGCAATAATCTCGATCGTAGCCCGATGTATGCAGGGATCATTGAGGGGATCGGGCCACGTTACTGCCCTTCGATCGAAGATAAAGTGATGCGTTTTGCCGATCGTAATGCGCATCAGATCTTTCTTGAGCCTGAAGGATTAACCAGCAACGAAATTTATCCGAACGGCATTTCTACCAGTCTGCCGTTTGATGTTCAGATGCAAATTGTTCGTTCGATGCAAGGGATGCAAAATGCCCGCATTGTTCGCCCAGGCTATGCCATTGAATATGATTTCTTCGATCCACGAGACTTAAAACCTACCTTGGAAAGCAAATTCATCCAGGGCTTGTTCTTTGCTGGTCAAATTAACGGTACAACTGGCTACGAAGAGGCTGCTGCGCAAGGTCTACTGGCCGGATTAAATGCCGGACGCTATGCCACAGAGGAGGAGGGGTGGTCTCCACGCCGCGATCAGGCTTATCTGGGCGTATTGGTTGATGACCTCAGCACGCTTGGAACCAAAGAACCGTACCGCATGTTTACTTCGCGCGCAGAATATCGTCTGATGCTACGTGAAGATAATGCTGACCTACGCTTGACAGAAAAAGGTCGTGAATTGGGCCTGGTGGATGATATTCGTTGGGCACGATACAACGAAAAACTTGAGCATATTGAACAGGAACGTCAGCGCTTGCGGGATATCTGGGTGCATCCTCACTCTGAAAACGTTGAACAGGTTAATATTTTGCTAAAAGCTCCACTGTCACGTGAAGCTAACGGTGAAGAATTACTTCGTCGTCCGGAGATGGATTATAATCGACTCACTGCTGTAACCATTTTTGCTCCTGCCTTGGTTGACCAGCAAGCGGCTGAGCAAGTAGAAATCCAAGTCAAATACGAAGGCTACATCGTACGCCAGCAGGATGAGATCGATAAACAACAGCGTAATGAGAATACTTTGCTGCCGTTAGATCTTGATTATCATCAGGTTTCAGGATTATCTAATGAAGTGATCGCCAAACTTAACGATCATAAGCCCAGTTCTATTGGCCAAGCTTCCCGCATTTCCGGGGTCACACCTGCTGCTATCTCCATTCTGCTGATATGGTTGAAAAAGCAGGGTTTAATGCGTCGTAGCGCGTAAGCCGCACGCTAGGCGGCCGTTTACCACTCCATTGAGATTGAGCAAAACGGCCGCTGACATCATTCCGCACCCGAATTATTATAATCACTTAATGATTCAGTTCAGTGCTTGCTGAGCAAGGCCTGTCAGAGGATTCTTCTGTGCAAAGAAAATTAGATTTGCTGCTTTCAGCGGCAGGAATTGTGCTTACCGATCAACAAAAGCAGCAATTGTTGGGTTATGTCGGTATGCTCGACAAATGGAACAAGGCTTATAACCTCACTTCTGTTCGTGATCCACAGCAAATGCTGGTGCGTCATATTCTGGACAGTATTGTGGTAAATACACATCTTTCGGGTTCTCGTTTTATCGATGTTGGCACTGGCCCCGGTTTGCCGGGGATCCCGTTGGCCATCGTACGTCCCGATGCTCATTTCACATTACTGGATAGCTTGGGTAAGCGCGTACGCTTCCTACGGCAGGTACAGCATGAATTGGGGCTAAAAAATATCGAGCCAGTACAAAGCCGTGTGGAAGCGTTTGCTGCCGAACCGCCCTTTGATGGTGTAATCAGTCGTGCATTTGCTTCGTTGCATGACATGCTGACTTGGTGTCACCACTTACCTGCAAAAGAGCACGGGCGTTTCTACGCACTCAAAGGCGTTTGTCCTGAAGATGAATTGGCACAATTGCCAGAGGGGATTTCTCTGGAAGCCGTGATGCGTCTAAAGGTGCCTGAACTGGAAGGAGAGCGGCATTTAGTTGTTTTAAAGCCAAACTAACTTTGTTCATTATCAAATAAATGCGAATTATTGGTAGGCGTGAAATGTAAAAGTTAGCAGGCTAATCATTTAAGTGCTCTTATTATTGATTTACTTTTTATTAACATAATGTGGTTCGTTATTGCTGCTACTGGCTCGATTACTAGGAGTAATTGTTATGTGAGTAACAAAATGTGAAAGATTCTGCTTTGTATTCACTGTTGCGGGTACGTTGTGGTAAATGTCAATAAAAGGTTTTGACGTAGTATAAGGAGTGTTTTTGAATAACTATTCCTTAATTTAATGATTTATAATGGTTTTTTATTACTTTTTTAGCTAAAAACGTCAATTATTGATGTAAGTTATAAAGCAGAAAGGGGGCATTATTGTGATCGGTTGCACGTTTAATGGCGCAATATTGGAATGATCAGACAAATAAATAGGGCCTATTATTCCGTTTGTTTTCTTGTGAAAATAGCCCTAAAAAGGGAAATTTAAATAATTGTTCACCTTTTCGCTACTTATCGATTGAATTCGTTGGAGTGGCCCGTATAATTTGCACGTTTTTTGCTGCTTGACTCAGAACAGCAAAGGCAGTTTTATACGTCACTCAGCATACCCTAAGGGGGACGGAGAGAACAAACGTCATGCCTGTGTCCCTTTACAGCGGAAAAGTTGCACGCAAACTGCTGTTTCTGCAGTTAATGACTTTTGTTTTGATCAGCGCTGCTTTCGGCCTGAAAAGTCTGGAATGGAGTGGTTCGGCATTGGCGGGTGGCATTGCTGCCTGGTTACCTAATGCTATGTTTATGCTGTTTGCCTTGCGGCATCAGGCGCAGAAGCCGGTACCCGGTAGGGTCGCTTGGTCGTTTGCTATTGGCGAGGGGCTGAAGGTCGTGATCACCATCGTTTTGCTGATCGTGGCGCTTGGGGCGTTTAACGCGGCGTTCGTGCCGCTCGGCCTGACCTATTTAGCGGTGTTGATTGTGCAGATAGTGGCACCAACCGTGATTAACAGTTACCGAAATTAACTAAATAAGGGTAAGAGGCATCATGTCTGCAGGAGAAGTCTTGACTCCACAGGAGTATATCGGTCACCACCTGACGCATCTTCAGGTCGGGACGGGGTTCTGGTCGATTAACGTCGACTCGATGTTTTTCTCCGTTGTTCTCGGGGTTGTCTTCCTGGCGATTTTCCGCAAGGTTGCCAAAAACGCCACCAGCGGTGTACCGGGAAAGCTGCAAACCGCTGTTGAACTGATCATCGGTTTTGTCGACAGCACTGTCAAAGATATGTATCACGGCAAGAGTAAAGTGATCGCTCCGCTGGCGCTGACGGTCTTCGTCTGGGTATTTTTGATGAACCTGATGGATCTGATACCGGTCGATTTCCTGCCGCACCTCGGTACGATGGCTGGGTTGCCTGCGCTGCGCGTGGTGCCTACCGCTGATGTGAACATCACGTTGTCGATGGCGTTGGCCGTATTTGTCTTGATTCTGTTCTATAGCATTAAAATGAAAGGCATTGGTGGGTTCGCTAAAGAGTTAACCATGCAGCCGTTCAATCACCCAGTATTTATTCCTATCAACCTGATTCTTGAAGGTGTCAGCCTGCTGTCCAAACCTATTTCACTAGGTCTGCGACTGTTTGGCAACATGTATGCGGGTGAGTTGATCTTCATCCTGATTGCTGGCTTGTTGCCGTGGTGGTCACAGTGGATCCTGAGTTTGCCTTGGGCGATCTTCCACATTTTGATCATTACGCTTCAAGCCTTTATTTTCATGGTTCTGACGATTGTCTATCTATCGATGGCGTCTGAAGAGCACTGATTTTCTTTAAACACTTGCACTTATAAACTGAAACAAACTGGAGACTGTCATGGAAAACCTGAATATGGATCTGCTGTACATGGCTGCCGCTGTGATGATGGGCTTGGCGGCAATCGGTGCTGCGATCGGTATCGGCATCCTGGGGGGGAAATTCTTGGAAGGTGCTGCGCGTCAGCCTGACCTGATCCCTCTGCTGCGTACACAGTTCTTTATCGTTATGGGGCTGGTCGACGCCATCCCGATGATCGCTGTTGGTCTGGGTCTGTACGTGATGTTTGCTGTCGCGTAAGTAGAGAACGTTCTCTACCGTTAGAAACCACATTATTAACTTTTAAAGAGGCATTGTGCTGTGAATCTTAACGCAACAATCCTCGGCCAGGCTATCGCGTTCATCCTGTTTGTCTGGTTCTGTATGAAGTACGTATGGCCGCCAATTATGGCTGCTATCGAGAAGCGTCAGAAAGAAATTGCTGATGGCCTCGCTTCTGCAGAGCGTGCCAAAAAAGATTTGGACTTAGCGCAAGCCAATGCGACCGACCAGCTGAAAACTGCCAAAGCAGAAGCTCAGGTGATCATCGAGCAAGCAAATAAACGCAAAGCTCAGATCATGGACGAAGCGAAAGCGGAAGCCGAGCAGGAACGTAACAAAATTGTGGCGCAGGCTCAGGCTGAGATCGAAGCCGAACGTAAGCGCGCTCGTGAAGAGTTGCGTAAGCAAGTCGCGATGCTGGCTATTGCTGGCGCCGAGAAGATCATCGAACGTTCCGTGGATGAAGCTGCTAACAGCGACATCGTTGATAAACTGGTCGCTGAACTGTAAGGAGGGAGGGGCTGATGTCTGAATTTGTAACTGTAGCTCGCCCCTACGCCAAAGCAGCTTTTGACTTTGCCGTTGAGAACCAAAGCGTAGAGCGCTGGCAGCAGATGCTGGCGTTTGCTGCTGTTGTCACACGCAACGAACAGATGGCGGAATTGCTTTCAGGTGCAGTTGCACCTGAAACATTGTCCAACACGTTTATTGCGGTATGTGGTAATGAGATCGACGAACATGGCCAGAACTTTATCCGTGTAATGGCCGAAAATGGACGTTTAATGGTTCTTCCTGCGGTGTTGCAACAGTTCATCGAACTGCGCGCCGCGCTGGAATCCACTGTCGAAGTCGACGTGCTCTCTTCGAGCGCACTGAGTGACGAACAGCAGGCCAAAATTGCCGCTGCGATGGAAAAACGTTTGTCACGCAAAGTTAAGCTGAATTGCAAAATTGACAAGTCTGTACTGGCCGGCGTAATTATCCGCGCTGGTGATCTGGTGATTGATGGCAGCGTTCGCGGTCGTCTAGAACGCCTGGCAGACGTCTTGCAGTCTTAAGGGGACTGGAGCATGCAACTGAATTCCACCGAAATCAGCGAACTGATCAAGCAGCGCATTGCTCAGTTCAATGTAGTGAGCGAAGCTCACAATGAAGGTACTATCGTTTCCGTCAGTGACGGGATCATCCGCGTACACGGTCTGGCCGATGTTATGCAGGGCGAAATGATCGCTCTGCCAGGCAACCGTTATGCAATCGCATTAAACCTGGAGCGTGACTCTGTTGGTGCCGTGGTTATGGGTCCGTATGAGGATCTGGCCGAAGGCATGAAGGTTAAATGTACTGGTCGTATTCTGGAAGTTCCCGTTGGCCGTGGCCTGCTGGGTCGTGTGGTTAACACGCTGGGCGCACCTATTGACGGTAAAGGCCCGGTTGAGCACGACGGTTTCTCTGCGGTTGAGACCATCGCACCAGGCGTTATTGAACGTCAGTCTGTTGATGAACCTGTTCAGACGGGATACAAGTCTGTCGACGCAATGATCCCAATCGGTCGTGGTCAGCGTGAGTTGGTGATCGGTGACCGTCAAACGGGTAAAACCGCTCTGGCGATTGATGCGATCATCAACCAGCGCGATTCTGGTATCAAATGTGTTTACGTCGCTATTGGCCAGAAAGCATCCACCATTGCTAACGTGGTGCGCAAACTGGAAGAGCACGGCGCATTAGCCAATACCATCGTGGTTGTGGCAACTGCTTCAGAATCCGCTGCTTTGCAATACCTGGCACCTTATGCTGGTTGCGCAATGGGCGAATACTTCCGCGATCGTGGTGAAGATGCCCTGATAGTTTACGATGACCTGTCCAAACAGGCCGTTGCTTACCGTCAGATTTCTCTGTTGCTTCGTCGTCCACCAGGCCGTGAAGCTTATCCCGGTGATGTTTTCTATCTCCACTCTCGTTTGTTGGAGCGTGCCGCGCGTGTTAACGCCGATTACGTTGAAGCTTTCACCAAAGGTGAAGTTAAAGGGAAAACCGGTTCACTGACCGCTCTGCCGATCATTGAAACTCAGGCTGGTGACGTTTCTGCGTTCGTTCCGACTAACGTAATCTCGATTACCGATGGTCAGATCTTCTTGGAATCGAACCTGTTTAACTCTGGTATCCGCCCAGCAGTTAACCCGGGTATCTCCGTATCCCGTGTTGGTGGTGCAGCACAGACCAAGATCATGAAAAAGCTGTCTGGTGGTATTCGTACCGCATTGGCACAGTATCGTGAACTGGCTGCGTTTTCTCAGTTTGCTTCCGACTTGGATGATGCAACGCGTAAACAGCTAAGCCATGGTCAGAAAGTAACCGAGTTGCTGAAGCAGAAACAGTATGCGCCGATGTCTGTTGCACAACAGTCTCTGGTGCTGTTTGCCGCAGAGCGTGGCTACCTGAACGATGTTGAAGTGGCTAAAGTCGTCAGCTTCGAAGCGGCTCTGGTTGCGTATGCCGATCGCGAGCATGCCGAACTGCTAAACCACATCAACCAAACTGGTGCATACAACGATGAGATCGAAGGTAAGCTGAAAGGCATCCTCGATACCTTCAAGGCAACCCAGTCCTGGTAACGCACAGCGGCCTGCTATTGAAAGACAGCAGGCCGTCTGGCAATGAGGAGAAGCAGAGATGGCCGGCGCAAAAGAGATACGTAGTAAGATCGCTAGCGTGCAAAACACGCAAAAGATCACTAAAGCGATGGAGATGGTCGCCGCCTCCAAAATGCGTAAAACGCAGGATCGTATGGCGGCCAGCCGTCCTTATGCAGAAACCATACGTGAGGTGATAGGTCACCTGGCGTTAGGGAATCTGGAATATAAGCACCCGTACCTTGATGAGCGTGACGTAAAGCGCGTCGGGTATCTTGTGGTGTCTACTGACCGGGGGCTCTGTGGTGGCTTGAACATCAATCTGTTCAAAAAACTATTGACAGAGATGAAGGACTGGACTGAAAAAAACGTTCAAGTTGATTTGGCGCTGATTGGCTCTAAAGCGACCTCTTTCTTCGGTTCCGTTGGGGGCAACGTAGTTGCTCAAGTGACGGGGATGGGGGATAACCCATCCTTGTCGGACCTGATCGGACCGGTAAAAGTGATGTTGAAAGCTTTCGACGAAGGTCGTTTGGACAAGTTGTACATTGTCAACAACAAATTTATTAATACGATGTCCCAGGAACCGCAGATATTGCAACTTCTGCCATTGCCACCTTCCGATGACAGTGAGCTGAAGAGAAAAACCTGGGATTACCTGTATGAGCCTGATCCAAGAGTGCTGCTTGATACTTTGCTGCGCCGCTATGTGGAATCACAGGTTTATCAGGGCGTCGTGGAAAACCTGGCCAGCGAGCAGGCCGCGCGAATGGTAGCGATGAAAGCCGCAACCGATAACGGCGGTAGCCTGATCAAAGAGCTGCAGTTGGTATACAACAAGGCACGTCAGGCCAGCATCACTCAGGAACTCACCGAGATCGTTTCGGGAGCCTCCGCGGTTTAACCAGGTTATTACCCTGAATACTTCCGATTGCGGGGAAGCGAAAAGAAAGCAGCTAGCGCTCCAGCAATTTGAAACACAACGGGTAAACGAATTACGTAGAGGATTAAGATGGCTACTGGAAAGATTATCCAGGTAATCGGCGCCGTGGTGGACGTCGAGTTCCCTCAGGATGCCGTACCAAAAGTGTACAACGCTCTTGAGGTTGAAAACGGCACTGAGAAACTGGTGCTGGAAGTTCAGCAACAGCTGGGTGGTGGCGTGGTTCGCTGTATCGCAATGGGGACCTCTGATGGTCTGCGTCGCGGTCTGAAAGTGACCGATCTGCAACACCCGATTGAAGTCCCGGTAGGTAAAGCTACCTTAGGCCGCATCATGAACGTATTGGGTCAACCCATCGACATGAAAGGCGACATCGGCGAAGAAGAACGTTGGGCTATCCACCGCTCTGCACCAAGCTACGAAGAGCTGTCGAATTCCCAAGAGTTGCTGGAAACCGGTATCAAGGTAATGGACTTGATCTGCCCGTTCGCCAAGGGGGGTAAAGTAGGTCTGTTCGGTGGTGCGGGTGTGGGTAAAACCGTAAACATGATGGAGTTGATCCGTAACATTGCGATCGAACACTCTGGTTATTCTGTGTTTGCAGGTGTGGGTGAACGTACTCGTGAGGGTAACGACTTCTACCACGAAATGACCGACTCCAAGGTACTGGACAAGGTTTCACTGGTTTATGGCCAGATGAACGAGCCACCAGGTAACCGTCTGCGCGTTGCGCTGACAGGCCTGACCATGGCTGAAAAATTCCGTGACGAAGGCCGTGATGTTCTGTTGTTCGTGGATAACATCTATCGTTATACCCTGGCCGGTACTGAAGTGTCGGCACTTTTGGGGCGTATGCCATCAGCAGTAGGTTATCAGCCAACGCTGGCAGAAGAGATGGGTGCTTTACAAGAGCGTATAACCTCGACCAAGACGGGGTCAATCACCTCTGTTCAGGCCGTTTATGTTCCTGCGGATGACTTGACTGACCCGTCACCAGCCACCACCTTTGCCCACTTGGATGCAACAGTGGTATTGAGCCGTAACATCGCCTCTCTGGGTATCTACCCGGCCGTTGACCCGCTGGATTCTACCAGCCGTCAGTTGGACCCACTGGTCGTTGGCCAAGAGCACTATGATGTAGCGCGTGGCGTGCAGTCTATTCTGCAACGCTATCAGGAACTGAAAGATATTATCGCGATCTTGGGTATGGACGAGCTGTCAGAAGACGACAAGCTGGTGGTATCCCGTGCACGTAAAATCCAACGTTTCCTGTCTCAGCCGTTCTTTGTGGCAGAAGTCTTCACCGGTTCTCCGGGCAAGTTCGTATCGCTGAAAGATACCATTCGTGGTTTCAAAGGCATTATGGAAGGCGACTATGACCACCTGCCAGAACAGGCGTTCTACATGGTTGGCACCATTGAAGAAGCAGTGGAAAAAGCCAAGAAACTGTAACGTCTTGAGAGGAGGGTAATATGGCTATGACTTACCATCTGGATGTTGTCAGCGCGGAAAAACAGATGTTTTCCGGTCTGGTACAAAAGATCCAGGTGACAGGCAGCGAAGGCGAACTGGGGATATTCCCAGGCCATGCGCCGCTGCTGACTGCCATCAAGCCTGGTATGGTGCGTATTGTTAAGCAGCACGGTGACGAGGAGTTTATTTACCTGTCCGGTGGTATCCTAGAGGTGCAATCGAGCGTGGTCACCGTACTTGCAGACACTGCTATCCGTGGAGAGGATCTTGACGAAGCTAAAGCGCTGGAAGCCAAGCATAAAGCTGAAGATCATATTCGTAGCTCTCATGGCGATGTCGACTACGCTCAGGCTTCCGCTGAACTGGCAAAAGCACTCGCGAAGTTGCGCGTTATCGAGCTAACCAAAAAAGCGATGTAACACTCAGGTATTGTTTACAACGCCTGAGATCAAAAAGCGGCCCTCGTTGGTCGCTTTTTTTTTGCTTTAAAATAAGCATTTGAGCATGATTAATATTGCGATGTATAAACGCCGCGAATTGAATCAAGCGTCTCCGATTGCAGACAGTTTTTTTGCTGTGAAATGGGATTGGCGTAGTTAACGGCAAGCTTAGAGCGATGTGTTCTGCACCCGATTCGTGTAGAGAAATATGTAGTAATTTCGTCACCAAACGGTTTTACTTTCGTCCATCAAAATGGAGTTATCAGGTTGCTTATGTCTAACAGCGCAATGAGCGTGGTTATCCTCGCCGCGGGCAAGGGAACTCGCATGTATTCCGACCTTCCCAAAGTGTTACATCCACTGGCAGGCAAGCCCATGGTGCAACACGTCATTGATGCTGCCATGAAGCTAGGTGCTAAGAACGTGCATCTGGTTTATGGCCACGGTGGTGAACTGCTAAAAAGTACCTTGAAGAACCAGGTGCTCAATTGGGTATTACAAGCAGAACAACTGGGTACTGGTCATGCTATGCAGCAGGCTGCGGCACATTTTTCTGATGATGAAGACGTGCTGATGCTGTACGGCGACGTGCCTTTGATTGCTGTCGATACACTGACACGCCTTCTAGCGGCAAAGCCTTTGGGTGGCATTGGTCTGTTGACGGTAAAGTTGCAGGACCCTAGCGGTTATGGCCGTATTGTACGTGAAAACGGTGAAGTTGTAGGCATTGTTGAACATAAAGATGCCAGTGAACAACAACGGCAAATTAATGAAATCAACACCGGTATTTTGGTAGCCAATGGCCGCGATTTGAAGCGTTGGCTAAGTCTGTTGAACAATAGCAATGCTCAGGGTGAGTTCTACATCACCGATATCATTGCGTTAGCTCATGCTGATGGTAAGAAGATTGAAACGGTACATCCTGCGCGTTTGAGCGAAGTTGAGGGTGTGAATAACCGCCTACAGCTGTCACAGTTGGAACGCGTCCATCAGGCTGAGCAGGCCGAAAAACTGCTCTTGGCAGGCGTGATGTTGTTGGACCCGGCGCGTTTCGATCTGCGTGGTGAGCTGGAACACGGTCGCGATATTTCTATTGATGCTAATGTCATCATCGAAGGTAAAGTCAAGTTGGGTAATCGTGTGAAGATTGGTGCGGGTTGCGTACTCAAGAACTGCGTGATTGGTGACGATTGTGAAATCAGCCCTTATAGCGTGATTGAAGATGCGCTACTAGAGGCAGCTTGTAGCGTTGGCCCATTTGCCCGTTTGCGGCCAGGTGCCGAATTGGCTGAAGGTGCGCACGTTGGCAACTTTGTGGAAATCAAAAAAGCGCGTCTTGGCAAAGGGTCTAAAGCCGGGCATTTAAGCTATCTGGGGGATGCTGAGATTGGCGACGGTGTGAATATCGGGGCGGGAACGATTACCTGTAACTATGACGGTGCAAACAAACATAAGACAGTCATTGGTGACGGTGTGTTCGTCGGTTCGGATACACAACTGGTGGCGCCGGTATCTGTTGGCAGAGGTGCGACCATTGCTGCTGGCACCACTGTTACGCGTGATATTGCTGAAGATGAACTGGTGTTGAGCCGTGTTAAGCAAGTGCACATACAAGGTTGGCAGCGCCCGGTGAAGAAAAAGTAATACCATTTTCTTTGCCCCCTCTCACTGGGAGGGGGCTATGTTTTGCTCAGTGTTCTTTATTTTCAATGCAGAGTACTGAGCAAAACATAAAAGTCCTCAATAGATTTTAAGTTTGCGGCTAGGCGGCAAGCGTAATAATTCCCAGGAACGTAGTTAGCTAAGTGACTGGAATGAGTACGCACAGCCAACAATGCAGTGGCTTGGAAGATGAAGAGGATAACCCCACCATCTACAGGCTCGGGGATGCACGGGAAAACCGGCAAAAATCAGGTCAAGACATCGCAAGTGCCCTGAACGGCACTTAATTAGGAATACAACAGATGTGTGGAATTGTAGGTGCAGTAGCGCAACGTGATGTTGCAGAAATCTTGTTGGAAGGTTTACGTCGTCTGGAATACCGGGGTTATGATTCAGCCGGTTTGGCGGTAGTCGATACTAATGGAAACGTTAGTCGTTTGCGCCGTGTCGGTAAAGTCAATGCGTTGTCAGAAGCGGCAAAACAACATGCTTTGCATGGGGGAACCGGCATTGCTCACACCCGTTGGGCTACACACGGTGAACCAACTGAAATGAACGCGCACCCTCATGTTTCTAGCCATATCATCGTGGTTCATAACGGTATTATTGAAAATCATGAACCGCTGCGCGAACTGCTGATTGAACGGGGTTACTCTTTCAGTTCGGAAACCGATACCGAGGTGATTGCTCATCTTGTCCATTGGGAACAGAAAAAGGGTGGGACTCTGTTGCAGGTGGTTCAGCGAGTGATCCCACAACTGCGTGGCGCATACGGTACTGTTATTATGGATAGCCGTGATCCGAGCGTATTGGTTGCTGCCCGCTCAGGTAGTCCACTCGTCATTGGCCGTGGTGTGGGGGAAAACTTTATTGCCTCTGACCAATTGGCGCTGCTGCCTGTCACCCGTCGCTTTATCTTTCTGGAAGAAGGCGATTTGGTGGAAGTCACTCGCCATACTGTTAGCATTTTTGACAAGCAGGGTAATGCCATTGAACGCCCTGAGATAGAATCTCAGGTGCAATACGACGCTGGGGATAAAGGCGCGTATCGGCATTACATGCAGAAAGAGATTTTTGAACAGCCTACCGCGCTGAAAAATACGCTTGAAGGGCGTTTTAGCCATGGTCAGATCAATCTGAGTGAATTGGGGCCTCGTGCCGACGAACTGCTGGCAAAAGTGCAGCACATACAGATCATCGCCTGTGGTACATCTTACCATTCTGGAATGGTAGCGCGTTACTGGTTCGAGTCGTTGGCGGGGGTGCCCTGTGACGTAGAGATCGCGTCCGAATTCCGTTACCGCAAATCTGCTGTGCGTCCTGGCAGCTTGATCATCACTTTGTCCCAATCAGGGGAAACCGCCGATACGCTGGCAGCGCTGCGCCTGTCGAAAGAATTGGGATATCTTGGCTCACTGGCAGTGTGTAATGTCTCCGGTTCCTCATTGGTGCGTGAATCCGATCTGGCGCTGATGACCAAAGCAGGCACCGAAATTGGCGTTGCATCCACCAAAGCCTTCACTACCCAATTGGCCGTATTATTGATGCTGGTGGCGCGTATTGGCCGTTTGAAAGGGATGCCTGAAACTGTAGAACAGGAAATTGTGCATGGCTTGCAGGCATTGCCAGCGCGTATTGAGCAGATGTTATCGCTGGAAAAGAACATTGAGGTTTTGGCTGAAGGTTTCTCTGACAAACACCACGCACTGTTCCTTGGCCGTGGCGACCAATATCCAATAGCCATGGAAGGAGCTCTGAAGCTAAAAGAGATCTCCTATATTCATGCAGAAGCTTATGCAGCAGGTGAACTAAAGCATGGCCCATTAGCGCTGATTGATGCGGATATGCCGGTCATCGTGGTTGCTCCCAATAACGAATTGCTGGAAAAACTGAAATCCAATATCGAAGAAGTCCGTGCGCGTGGTGGTCAACTGTATGTGTTCGCCGATCAGGATGCGGGTTTTGTCAGTAGTGAAGGGATGACCATTATCCCACTGCCTCATGTTGAGGAAATTGTTGCACCTATCTTCTACACCGTACCTTTGCAACTGTTGTCATACTATGTGGCGTTAATAAAAGGCACCGATGTGGATCAGCCGCGTAACCTGGCTAAGTCTGTCACCGTAGAGTGATTTCGTGATGCGCGGACAATAAAAGATCTAGATAGAACAATAGAGTTTTAAACTGAATAAATCCGGTAATGCTGTTCAAAAAGCATACCGGATTTTTTTATTTCTAACTGAATACCACGTCTTATGAACGTGGTTATCGGCTGCCAGTAATGCTACTCATGGGAAAATTCGAATCGGTTATCCACATAAATGATAATGATTTAGCCATGAGTAGATTTGAAAAAGCACCGCACATGCTATGGCATTGTCAATACCATATAGTCTGGACACCCAAGTATCTGGTAACGCAGGCCATGAATGAACCATCACCATAAATTGCTCACTGTCAGAAGGTTAACGCCATTTTTACAGATTTTTCTTCAATTAAATTTTATCTAACTTACTGTTTTATTAGAATAAAAGGAAAAAAAGTGATTTCTGTAATATAAATGTAATATTTAATACATTTTAATGTCATTAAACTGTCCTATTTTCCCTTCAACAGCAATACTTACTCTGATGAAAACGGCCCAAAGTCGATTTTGAATATCCCATTAGGAGGGATTATGAAACTGATGCGTACCACTGTCGCCAGTATTGCGGTAGCGACTTTCTCCCTGGCCTCTGTGTCTGCGTTCGCTGTTGCTAGCCTTACCGGTGCAGGTGCGACATTTCCCGCTCCGGTTTATGCCAAGTGGGCAGATTCTTATCAGAAAGAAACAGGCAATAAGGTTAACTATCAGGGGATAGGCTCCTCGGGTGGCGTAAAGCAAATCGTTGCGAACACCGTTGATTTTGGTGCTTCTGATGCGCCGTTGTCTGACGACAAACTGGCCGCCGATGGTCTGTTCCAGTTCCCTACCGTGATTGGCGGTGTGGTGCTTGCCGTGAACATTCCTGGAATTAAATCCGGTGAATTGACTCTTGATGGCCAAACTCTGGGTGATATCTATCTGGGGAACATCAAAAAGTGGAATGATCCGGCGATCGTTAAGTTGAACCCTGACATAAAACTACCGAATCAAAACATCGCTGTGGTGCGTCGTGCTGACGGTTCCGGGACTTCTTTCGTCTTCACCAGTTATTTGTCTAAAGTTAATGCGCAGTGGAAAGAGAAAATCGGTGCTGGCTCAACCGTTAACTGGCCAACCGGTTTAGGTGGTAAAGGAAACGACGGTATCGCCGCATTCGTTCAGCGCCTGCCGGGGTCTATTGGCTATGTCGAATATGCTTATGCCAAGCAAAACAACCTAGCTTACACTAAACTGATTTCTGCAGATGGCCAACCGGTCAGTCCCACTGAAGAGAGCTTCAGCGCATCTGCCAAAGGTGCGGATTGGAGTAAAACTTTTGCCCAGGACCTGACCAACCAGAAAGGTGACAACGTCTGGCCTATTACTTCAACCACCTTCATTCTTGTTCACAAAGAGCAGAATAAACCAGAACAAGGTGCAGAAGTGCTGAAATTCTTTGATTGGGCTTATGAGACAGGGGCTAAGCAAGCGAGTGATTTGGATTATGCTACATTACCACCAGAAGTGGTTGAGCAGGTCCGCGCAGCTTGGAGAACCAACATCAAAGACAAGTCTGGTAAGGCAATATTCTAAGAACGCAGGGTGTGGAACGATCGCGCCTCAACCTGATGTGTAAGGGCTCAGCATGCTGGGCCCCTTGGCTTTAAACAGAAGAGTAACCTATGGCTGGATCTAGGCCGACAATTAAACCACCAAGTAAAAATGGTGACATTATCTTCAGCGCGCTGGTCAGGCTGGCAGCGCTGATTACCTTATTATTGCTAGGCGGCATTATCGTTTCGTTGATTTTTGCCTCTTGGCCAAGCATGCAGAAGTTTGGCTTCGCCTTCCTGTGGACCAAAGAGTGGGATGCCCCAGCTGAACAGTTTGGCGCACTGGTACCCATTTACGGAACGATAGTCACCTCATTGATCGCTTTGATCATTGCTGTCCCTGTCAGCTTTGGTATAGCCCTGTTTCTCACTGAATTGGCACCCAATTGGCTTAAGCGTCCGTTGGGCATTGCCATTGAATTATTGGCCGCTATCCCAAGTATTGTTTACGGCATGTGGGGTCTATTCGTATTTGCTCCGCTGTTTGCTGAATATTTCCAGACTCCGGTAGGTAACGTACTTTCGGGTATTCCGATTGTCGGTGAGCTGTTCTCCGGCCCGGCATTCGGTATTGGTATTCTGGCTGCCGGGGTGATCTTGGCGATTATGATCATTCCTTACATTGCGGCAGTGATGCGCGATGTATTTGAGCAAACCCCGGTCATGATGAAAGAGTCTGCCTACGGCATCGGTTGCACCACTTGGGAAGTGATCTGGCGCATTGTGCTGCCATTTACCAAGAATGGTGTGATTGGCGGGATTATGCTTGGTCTTGGCCGTGCATTGGGCGAAACGATGGCGGTTACCTTTATTATCGGTAACACCTATCAGCTCGACAGCTTTTCGTTATTTATGCCAGGTAACAGCATTACCTCGGCGCTGGCCAACGAATTTGCGGAAGCAGAATCTGGGTTGCATACCTCAGCATTGATGCAGTTGGGCCTGATCTTGTTTGTTATTACCTTTATCGTCCTTGCATTTTCGAAGTTAATGATAATGCGCCTGACCAAGAATGAGGGGCGCTAACGTGGCTACGATGAATACACAAACCCCTCTAGAGTTGGCAGAAAGCCGCCGCAGAATGCAGGCTTGGCGCCGTCAGAAGAACCGAATTGCGTTGTTCCTGTCGATGGCAACCATGGTGTTCGGTCTGTTCTGGCTGGTCTGGATTTTGTTCTCAACGGTAACCAAGGGTATCGACGGCATGTCGCTGGCGTTGTTTACCGAAATGACGCCCCCTCCCAATACCGCGGGTGGTGGTTTGGCTAACGCCATTGCCGGTAGTGGGCTGTTGATCCTGTGGGCCACCATCTTTGGTACGCCTCTGGGGATTCTGGCGGGGATTTATCTGGCCGAATATGGTCGCCAATCCTGGTTGGCTGAAGTGATCCGCTTTATCAACGATATTCTGTTATCAGCACCTTCTATTGTTGTAGGTCTTTTCGTCTACACCGTGGTAGTGATGAAAATGGAACATTTCTCCGGATGGGCAGGGATCATTGCGTTGGCGCTATTGCAGATCCCGATAGTCATCCGCACCACCGAGAATATGCTTAAGCTGATACCTGATACGCTGCGTGAAGCGGCCTATGCGTTGGGTACGCCAAAATGGCGCATAATTTCCGCTATTACGTTAAAAGCATCAGTCTCCGGCATTATCACCGGTGTACTGTTGGCGATTGCACGTATTGCTGGTGAAACGGCCCCCTTACTGTTTACCTCGCTTTCGAATCAGTTCTGGAGCACTGACCTGATGCAGCCGATCGCTAACCTGCCGGTCACTATCTTCAAGTTTGCCATGAGTCCGTTTGCTGAATGGCAACAGCTGGCTTGGGCCGGTGTGCTGTTGATCACCCTCTGCGTTCTGCTTCTGAATATCCTGGCGCGTGTCGTTTTCGCCAAGAAAAAGCATTCATAAAAATTTAAGTGCCGCATGGTCGGTGCTGTAATAAAGAGAGAAGTCTTGATGAGTATGGTTACTGACGCTACCAGCAGCAAAATTCAGGTGCGCGATCTGAACTTCTACTATGGCAAATTCCATGCGCTGAAAAACATCACGTTGGATATTGCCAGTAACAAGGTCACTGCATTTATCGGCCCGTCTGGCTGTGGTAAGTCGACTTTGCTTCGTACTTTCAACAAGATGTACCAGCTATATCCTGAGCAACGTGCTGAAGGTGAGATCCTGTTGTATGGACAAAATATTCTAACGGATAACCAAGATATCGCCCTGCTGCGTGCTAAGGTAGGTATGGTGTTCCAAAAGCCAACGCCATTCCCGATGTCGATTTACGATAACATTGCTTTTGGCGTGCGTCTTTTTGAGAAGTTGTCCCGTGTGGATATGGATGAGCGGGTACAGTGGGCGTTGACTAAAGCAGCATTGTGGAATGAAACCAAAGACAAGCTGCACCAAAGTGGTTACAGCTTATCGGGTGGCCAGCAACAGCGTCTGTGTATTGCACGTGGCATTGCCATCCGTCCCGAAGTGTTGCTGCTGGATGAGCCCTGCTCGGCGCTGGACCCTATCTCGACCGGAAAAATTGAAGAGCTGATCAGTGAACTGAAGTCTGACTACACTGTGGTGATTGTGACCCACAATATGCAGCAGGCTGCGCGTTGTTCAGATTCCACAGCATTTATGTATCTGGGTGAGTTGATTGAGTTCAGTGATACTGACACTCTGTTTACCGCACCGCAGAAAAAGCAGACTGAAGATTACATTACTGGCCGTTATGGTTGATTAGGATGAATCATGGATAATCTGAATTTAAACAAGCACATTTCCGGTCAGTTCAACGCAGAACTTGAACATATACGCACACAAGTGCTGACCATGGGCGGATTGGTTGAGCAACAGTTGACCGATGCTATCACTGCGATGCACAACCAGGATGGTGAACTTGCTAAACGCGTGATTGAGGGGGATGCCAAGGTTAACATGATGGAGGTGGCGATTGATGAAGCCTGCGTGCGCATCATTGCCAAGCGTCAACCTACGGCCAGCGATCTGCGTCTGGTGATGGCGATTATTAAGACGATTTCCGAACTAGAACGTATTGGTGATGTAGCGGATAAAATCTGCCGCACTGCGTTGGAGAAATTCTCTCATCAATATCAACCGTTGTTAGTGAGCCTGGAATCATTGGGCCGTCACACGGTACAGATGTTGCACGATGTGTTGGATGCTTTTGCGCGTATGGATTTGGACGAAGCCATTCGTATTTATCGCGAAGACAAGAAGGTCGACCAAGAGTATGAGGGCATTGTGCGTCAGTTAATGACGCATATGATGGAAGATCCACGTACTATTCCGAGCGTGCTGACAGCGCTATTCTGCGCCCGTTCCATAGAGCGTATTGGCGACCGTTGCCAGAATATTTGTGAATTCATCTTTTATTTTGTCAAAGGCCAGGATTTTCGCCACATTGGCGGCGATGCACTGGATAAATTGCTGGCGGATGGCAAAGACAACAAGAATACGTAGTTGAGGTTGATGACAAGGCTGCTTTCTAGCCTGAGATACCCGCGCCAAGCGCATCGAGGCGTTATTATGGAGCACATCCCTGTGCTCCCCCATCAGACGACGTAACGTCGCCATGATCCTCTTGATACGTTCTTCCTAATAATGGGCTTTGTCAGCAATCTGATAGCTGATTTTGCCTATTTTCTCCCCAAAAGGCGCTGAGACAGCGCCTTTCTACCCAAGTTAAGGCCGCTAGGCTGATTGACGTTTCCAACTCAGAGGATAAATGACCTCCGTTTTGTGCAAGCCGTTGATACTCTCCGCTAGCGCATTGTCGTAGGTATCACCTGTGCCGCCTGTTGACGAGAGAAGATTGACCTCAGGCAGCACTGATGTCAATTTTCAATAAATTTTCGTCACGAAAAAATTAGCCTAATAACTCTATTCATAGAGAACCCTAAGAATATCAAAATAATCATTTGTTATTTAATATGTACATCCATTGATTTATATTTCATCCAATAAAAATATAGAGAATCCAATCAACGATGATATTAACCCTGAATTATCACAGAGCTAAAATATTGTGTTAAATTGCCATCAATGTATACTAATTTTAAGTGTCTCTTGTCTAGATTTTGATGACTCATCTGAGGTGTTTACTTTATGAATATAAAAATTAGTTTTATAAACTGTCTGTTTATTTCAATTTCTTATATCTTCCTAACCCCTGTAACTCAAGCAAGTAGCACCTTACCGAGACAGTTATATGGCATTACCACTGAACCGGCTGATGTTTTTATGAAATCAAAGCAAAACCCGACAGACTTCTATAGCAATCAGCGCGTAAAAGAGTTGTCAAAAGAAAATATATGGAAATTGAAAGAAAAAAAGCATAAACCCTATTACAAAGAGAAAAGGAATCTCGTCACAGATGAAATTGAAAAAATTGAACAAGGTTTAGTTTTAGAATGAAATTAGGGGAATTATTTCCGTCAGTAGAACACGTATTTTCGATAAAGGCACCGATAACCGTTTCATGATCTACAGGGCATGAGAAGCTGAGAGTTGTACGGGATTCTGGTTCTCAGTGTCAGGTTGTTACGCTCAATGCGCTGAGTAAAGATTTTTCCGGTCAAAGTCTCTCTTTTGACACTTCCTAGTCTATACCCAAAATAATTCGAGTTGCTTGTAGGCGGCAACTGAGCGAAGCCCCAGGAGCTTACTCAGGTAAGTGACAGGGGTGAACGAAGGCAGTCAACACCCAAGCAACTTGAAGTATGACGAGTATAGCTTCCCCAGTCATCGCGGGTGATCATACCGATGTTAAATAGTATGAGCATTGACAGCAACTCGCTGCAGGTTTCATCGTTTCGTGGATCAAAAGTGTAAGTCAGTACACCGTCTGTTTTTGGTATTAAGTATCAAACGACTAAACCGCATAACAATTTGCTTTTCGAAGCCAGAGGAAACGCACGACCAGATCATCGGTTGGTATCTGACTATTCATTACTATCAATAAATCTGCGCCATAGCCTAAAAACGATAGAAATACATGGCAAGATCATTAGTACGTTTATCGAGCGTGAAAACTATGTACTGTAATACCATTCACCATATTGAATACACGACCGATTAAACGAAGCTGGTGGCGTAATAAATCACTATTACCTATCAATTAATCAGAAATTTTCTCAACTTACATCATAGATAATAATCACTCCTAAAAGTCATTAATTAATGACGAAGATCAATATATTGTGGTGGATGTTCAGTGATTTCCTTTTATATGCTTGACAGGTGTAGAAATTATTTATGATATATCTGTCGCTCTTCGAGTTTATGGCGATTTAACTACCTTATTTACTCACCCCAAAAAGTGATTTATGCAAGTCATTGGGATTGGAGTTGGAAAGATAAAAATTATGTAACTTGAAGTATGATAAATATATACAAGGATGATTATTATGATTAATATCAGTGAATTGTTTAAGAAAACCGATCCTAGCCGACGTCGTTATGGTGTGGCGTTTTTTGTTGGTATCATTGCAGGGATACTTTCTGCATTTGTTAAATGGGGAGCGGAGGTTCCGCTGCCACCAAGAACGCTATCTGATGGTCGTGCTGAATTTAATCCACCCTATCTATTTTTGAGAGACTATCTTGGAATAGATCCAACAGGTACGGTATACACTTTTTCTGAACATATCATCAATCCAGTTATGGTTACCCACATCATATTTTCGTTAGTATTTGCTATTGGTTATTGTCTTGTTGCTGAAGTTTTCCCTAAGGTTAAACTGTGGCAGGGCGTATTAGCCGGTATTATTGCGACTATCGCGGTACATGGTATTAGTTTCCCTCTTTTAGGCTTAACGCCTCCTCTTTCACAACTGCCATTTGATGAGTATCTTTCTGAAATACTGGGGCATATTTTCTGGTTCTGGGTTATTGAGATCGTAAGGCGGGATTTACGTAATAGAATTGTCCACGAACCGGACGCTGAAGTTCCTCTTACTGCCCCTTATCGTTAGACTGCGCTGGTTCATTTTTTGTCGTTCAAACCTTCCCCACCGGAGTGGGGAAGATTATAGCAAAAGTTTTCATGAGAAGGGTGAACGAGACGGGTTCGCTTACAGCAATTGCCCCATATTGACGTATTTGGTCTCCATATATTCGTCTAGGCCAATGTCAGACCCTTCGCGGCCCAGCCCTGACTCCTTCACGCCGCCAAAAGGCGCTACTTCGGTAGAGATAATACCTTCATTAACGCCAACCATACCGCTTTCCAAGGCCTTGGTGACGCGGAAGGCACGAGCCAAATCTTGGGTATATAAATAAGCCGCCAGGCCAAACGGTGTTGCGTTGGCTCGGTTGATGGCTTCATCTTCATCGGTAAAGCGGAAACAGGCTGCAAGCGGACCAAAGGTTTCTTCCTTTGCTAATAGCATCTGTTCTGTTGCGTTTGCCAACACGGTTGGTTGGAAGAATGAACCGCCGAGCGCGTGACGCTCGCCACCACACATCAGTTTTGCGCCCAGCCTCAGTGCATCCTGAACATGTGCTTCCACTTTTTCTACCGCTTTCAGATGGATAAGTGGCCCCTGCTGTGCTCCTGGCGTCATGCCCGGCGCCACCTTTAATGCCCGCGCGGCTTCAGTCAATTTTTGAACGAAACGGTCATAGATGCCGTCTTGAACGTAGAAACGGTTGACGCAAACGCAGGTCTGCCCGCTATTACGGAATTTGGCTGCCATCGCCCCGGCCACCGCCGCGTCAAGATCGGCATCGTCAAATACGATAAAGGGTGCATTACCCCCCAGTTCCAGCGAGAGTTTTTTCACCGTATCCGCTGCCTGGCGCATCAACAATTTACCAACGGGCGTAGAGCCGGTGAAGGAAATTTTACGTACTATCGGGCTAGCCATCAACGTTTCGCCAATGGCGACCGTATCACCAGATACCGCATTAATTACCCCAGCAGGAACGCCAGCCTGTTCAGCTAAGACAATCAATGCAAAAGCTGAGAGTGGAGTTTCGTTGGCCGGTTTGATTACGGCGGTACAACCTGCGGCTAGCGCAGGGCCAAGTTTGCGCGTCAGCATCGCCAGCGGGAAGTTCCACGGCGTTATTGCGGCAATGACGCCCACGGGTTCTTTGAAGGTGAAGATTTGATTGCCACTTTTAGGTGCAGGGATGGTTTTTCCGTTTGCCCTTTTGGCTTCCTCGGCAAACCATTCAATAAAGCTGGCGGCATATGCCACTTCACCACTGGCTTCGCTCAGTACTTTGCCTTGTTCGGCCACCATCAATTCCGCCAGCTCTTTTTGATGCTGCATGATCAGATGGAACCAGCGTTGCAAAATTTCCGCCCGCGCCTTGGCGGTTAACGCTCGCCATGCAGGGAGTGCCGTGGCTGCCGCGGCAATGGCAGCCTCGGTTTCTGGGCTGCCTGCGCTTGCCACATCGGCAACCTTCTCACCGTTGGCAGGGTTATTGACAGAATAAGTGCTGGCAGTTGTCTGCCATTCACCGTTGCAATACCAACCGGTACGTACTAATGAAGAATAAGACGTCATGCGATGTTCCTTGTCTCTTGATTATCCACCGCGAAAAAACCGCGTGCTGGACGGCTTTCACGCGTAATGCGCTTGCCTGCGGTATAGTCGTTAATCACATCGCAAGGCGTATAATTGCGCTCCAGTTCATACCGCTCACTTTCACTGAGATGAGTGTCCAATGCGGCTATGGCGCTGTCGATCTGTTGTACCGAGTCTGCGCCTACCAGCATACAGTCTACTCCTGGATGGTTGATGACCCAAGCCTGAGCGATTTGGGCGGGGGGGACGCCGCGATGCTGAGCCACCCTGCTAACAGATTGTGCAACATTAAGCGAAGTGGCGTCCGCATACATTTCCTGGGTGAAGAAATCGGTTTTGTTGCGTACAGAATTGAAATCGCAACTCAGTAAACCTCTCGCCAATGGGCTGAATACCGAAACGCCAAGCCCTTGATCCCGGCAGAATGGGATCATTTCACGCTCTTCCTCACGGTAAGCGCAGTTGAGTTGTAGCTGCATGTTGATCGGTTTGGCATAACCATAGCGTTCACAGCACCACAGAATTTTGGCCAGTTGCCAGGTATACATGGTAGAAACGCCCACATAACGCGCTTTACCTGAACGGACTATGTCGTTCATGGCTGCCCAGGTTTCTTCTATGGGGGTATTCACATCGAAGTAGTGCAGCATATAGATATCGACGTAATCCGTACCAAGGCGGTGCAGGCTAGCATCGATACTCTCCATGATGTGCTTGCGTGAATGCCCTTGATTGTTGGAACCGGCACCAATGGGATAACCTACTTTCGTGGTTAGTACCAGTTCGTCGCGGTTGGCAATCCGGTTGATCACCCGTCCAACAACCTCTTCCCCCGCTCCACTGGAATAAAAGTCTGCCAGGTCGATAAAGTTAATCCCTTTCTCCAAAGCATGGCGGATCAAGGGTTCACTTTGCGCCTCATCGAAAATCCACGGCTTCCACTGTTTGCTCCCCATATTCATGGTGCCCAGGCATAAGCGTGAGACTTTCAGGCCGCATTGGCCCAGATTGATGTATTCCATGGCGTTTTCCTCAGGCTTTTGGGGTATAGAAAGGGTTGCCTAACTGCGACAGTGCTTGGGTCAACTGGCGGCGTGTCGGTTGTTTTTCCATCGCTGCCCGGATCGCCTGTGTGCAAGCACGATAGTTGTTGTGGTAAACCTCATCGATATCATTGCAGCCAGGATTTACCCAGTTAGCGGTAACGATGCACCACTCATCCTCCGCCTCTGCAGGTAAAATGCCCTCCAGCAGGGCTTCTGTCACTGCTTTGGCAATCGCTGCCTGTGATGCGCCCCAGGTCGCGTTGCCATGCAGTTCGCCAGCAATTTCGGCTTTGTTAACGTACAACGTCATGGGTTTAGCAGGTACGTTAGGTTTGATCACTACCATAAACGGGCAGTGCCCTTGGCTGGGTGATGCCAAGCTGGAGGAAAATGCCTGACCGACCACACCATTACGCGGCCCGATCATGATATTGATATGTGAGGCATTCACACCGTTGCCTTCAAACCCTTCACCGATATACATTTCCACAAAATGTCTCCTTTTTTCATAAAGATAATATTATTTCGTCTGGGTAACGAAAGCGTTGTCGGCAATCGGTACTGAACTTTGTGCGGCGTCGGCCAGCGTTAATCCTTTGGTTTCCGGTGCCCAGGCTATTGAAACAATGGCGCCAATGATCAATATCAACGCCAGAATGGCGGTTGTGGTTGGCATGCCAAAATGCACGATGGCTAATGGCAGCAAGCCGGTACCGATAGCCGATCCCAGGCGACTCATTGAGGTGGCGAAACCCACGCCCATAGAACGGACCTCGGTAGGGAAACTTTCAGCGGGGAATACGCCGACTAAATTGCTCACTGCTGACATCACCAGGGTAAAAGCGGCAAACATAGCGATCAGCCAGGCAGTCTGGCTGGCAGGAATAATGCTCATCAGCGCCAGGCAGGCGGCAAGGAAAATAAACGATCCGATAAGGAAACCACGGCGTGAACACACGATAGTCAGTACAATTCCCAGCAGCGCACCAACGATGAGCAAGCCGTTCAGCAGCAGATCGGTAGAGAAGTTATTGTCCAACCCCATCACTTGCAGAATGGAGGGAAGAAAGGTGTAGATAGCAAAATAAGGGATCACCAAGCAGACAAAAAATAGGCTATTGAAAGCCGTACGCCGGCGGTACTTTGCACTGAACAGTGACAGAAAACGCTGTTTTGACATTACCGGAGCTTCGTCAATCAAGATGACATTGGGTCCAAAGTACTGATGTACGATCGCCATGGCCTTTTCACGCTGTCCTTTCCCCATCAACCAGCGTGGTGACTCTGGTGTACCGATTCGCATCAGTAGGATGGCCAATGCCGGTATCGCCGAAGAAGACAACAACCAACGCCAAGCATCCGGGCCCAATGCCGTCAGGAAATGGCCTGCAAAACCGGCGGCAACATAGCCAAAAGTCCAGATCACACTAAATGAGCCAAGTAACACGCCACGGTGTTTACGTGGTGAGAATTCAGCAAGCATGGTGTGCCCTACCGAGAAATCCCCCCCTAGCCCAATTCCTACCATGACCCGTAATAGGAATAACTGTTCCGGCGTCGTCGCAAAAAATTGCAGGGCAGAGGCGAGCGTAATAACGACAAAACTGAAGGAAAATATTTTCTGGCGGCCTATATAGTCAGAGATCCAGCCAAGAACCAGGCTGCCAATGAATAACCCAATCAGTGCAGAGCTACCGAGCATGCCTTCCCAAAATGGGGATAGGCCCATTTGCGGTTTGATCTGGGCTAACGCAAAACCGATGACACCCAGTACATAACCATCGGTGAAATGAGCACCGAAGGTTAGCCCGGCAATTTTGATATGGAACCGGTTTAACGGTACATCATCCATACGGATTTGTTGTTGAGTTAAATGTTGCATTTACCTGTCCTCCTTTTGGAGCGGTCTTGTAGGATTATTGTTGGTTTTTTGTTTTTATCGCGTTAACACTGTGGCAGTGAGAGGAGGAGTAGGCGAGTGCGTTTTAGTCATACCCCTAAGAGCAAAACGCATGTGATCTGTCTCTGGTTTTCTGGAAATAAACGCTGCGCTTCACGCAGCAATACAGCAGATTAAAAACATTTTATTAACATTATTGGTAACTGATGCCGAGGTAACCGGATCGTGAGAAAACTCCCGTCGCTCAGTATGTTGCGTGTTTTTGAGGAAACCTGTCGGACACTCAGCTTGAGCAAAGCTGCCGAAGCGTTGTTTATCACGCAGAGTGCTGCCAGCCGCCAGATAAAACAGTTGGAAGCGTTTCTCGGCAAGCTGCTTTTTGTGCGTAGCCACAGTGGGTTAATTTTGACGCAAGATGCCATGCTGTTATTGCCTGTTGTGCGCCAGTCGCTGGATATTCTTGAAGAGGGCGTGCGCCACGTACAGTTACATAATCCCTTGCAACATCTTAGGTTGCAGGTTGCTCCAACGTTTGCCACTCGTTGGCTTGCTCCCCGTCTGGTGACGTTGCGCCAGCGTAATAGTCAGTTGCAAATCGCGCTGATCAGCGAAGCGCGGCAAAAATACTGTGATTTTGATTGCGCTGTGCGTTTTGGTGATCTGGAGGATAGCCTTGGCGGGGAGTGGCTATGTCATGAGCAATTAGTGTTGGTGGGAAGCCCATTACTGATGATCAACGGGGTATTTCCACCGCTGAATACCCAGCCGCAGTTGCATATTCTTAACGGTGATAGCCGGATGGATACTTGGCAGCGCTGGCTTGCGGCAGCAGGGCGTGCTGAAGTACAAGAATTAGGAGGGCTGGAGTTTAGTACGCAGGATCAAGTGATTAACGCCTGTATTACCGGTGCAGGATATGCAGTACTGGATAAAATGATGGTCCGTAATGAATTACAGACGGGTTTGTTAGCCTTGCTGTCACCGTTGGAGTTGCAAAGTTCCAACGGTTACTGGTTGGAGATCCCGCCGGGTAAGCGTGAATTGCCTCGCGTAGGGTATTTCCGCGATTGGCTGAGGGCGGAAATTGGCCGGTCAGAGCCTGCCGTTGCTGAGGTGACTAACGGGTGAGTCGCCAGCCACGTTGTTGCCACAGTGCTGGCAACTGTGCTAGATGGTCAAACATAGTCACCAGCGGGTGTTCGATTGGTTCATTGTGAGGGTCAGCGCAGAAGTAGAACACCGGGATCCCGGCAGCAATCCCAGCTTGAGCCCCGGCTGTGGAATCGTCAACCAGAATACAGCGTTCAATTGGCACCTGCATTCGCTCTGCTGCATGAAAAACGATAGCGGGATCGGGTTTCCAGCGTTGGATATCGTAGCCGCTGAACAGTCGGTCATCAAAATAGGTTAACATGTTGGTCAGCCCAAGCGAATGCTGCATTTTACTCACTGGACCGTTGGAAACCGTACAGATCGGGACTCTCATTTGTGCTAACAATTCACGTGCACCGGCAATAGGTTGCAGTTCAGCATCAAACAGGCGTGCGACCTCCTGACGAAAAACAGGTTCTAAGTCACTAATGGGTAAGTTAACACCGTGTTCGGCGTTAATCCGCTCAATGATTTCGTAGAGTTTTACCCCTTTGTATTTTTTGAATACCTCTTCCAGCAAGAGCTTAATACCGTAATGAGCAAACATATGCACATAAGCCTTACTGCACAGCACTTCGCTGTCTACCAGCGTGCCGTCACAATCAAATAAAACACATTCAACCTGATTCATTGGTGGGAAGCATCCTCGGTTATATTGTTATTGTTGTCACTTTAACCGGATCGTACAGGATTGCGATCTTTTCATGCTACTAAGCTGGCGAATATCAATGAATACAATCTGTTGAAAAAACAATTCATAAAGTGAACGAAAAAAAACGCTGGGCAAGGCCAAAACTTTGAGGTTTTGTTATAGGATAGCCTGGCTTTTCAATCCCTCCTCTTCGGATTTCTGATAATGAACAAACAAGACATCAGCCTTGATACAAAGCAAGGCTTGCTTGAGCGTGTGTTTAAACTCAAGCAGCATGGAACCACGGTACGCACGGAAACGATTGCCGGTATCACTACCTTCTTAACGATGGTGTATATCGTGTTCGTTAACCCCCAGATCCTCGGTGCTGCGGGCATGGATACTCAGGCTGTGTTTGTGACTACCTGTCTGATCGCCGCTTTCGGCAGTATTTTTATGGGGTTGCTGGCTAATTTACCGGTAGCGCTTGCTCCGGCAATGGGCCTGAACGCATTCTTTGCGTTTGTGGTGGTCGGTGCCATGGGGCTCTCATGGCAGGTTGGTATGGGAGCTATTTTCTGGGGGGCTGTCGGTTTTCTATTGTTGACGGTGTTCCGTATCCGTTACTGGATGATTGCCAATATCCCGCTGAGTCTGCGTGTGGGGATCACCAGTGGTATTGGGTTGTTTATCGCCATGATGGGGCTAAAAAATGCAGGTATTGTGGTGGCTAACCCGGATACGCTGGTGGCTGTTGGGAACCTGACTTCTCACAGTGTGCTTCTTGGTGCGTTGGGCTTTTTTATTATTGCGGTATTGGCTTCGCGAAATATTCATGCAGCGGTGCTGGTCTCTATTGTCGTTACTACGCTGATTGGCTGGGCACTGGGTGATGTGAAGTATGGCGGTGTATTCTCTATGCCACCGGATGTGACCTCCGTTGTGGGGCAGGTCGATGTTTCCGGTGCGTTGAATATCGGCCTTGCAGGGGTGATTTTCTCATTTATGCTGGTTAACCTGTTTGACTCCTCAGGCACCTTGATTGGCGTAACCGACAAGGCTGGGTTTACTGACGAAAACGGCAAATTTCCGCGTATGAAGCAGGCGCTATACGTTGACAGCGTCAGTTCTGTTGCTGGCGCGTTCATCGGCACTTCTTCAGTCACCACTTATATTGAAAGTTCGTCAGGCGTTTCTGTCGGTGGGCGTACTGGCCTGACTGCCGTTGTCGTGGGTCTGTTATTCCTGCTGGTGATTTTCCTATCACCGTTGGCAGGTATGGTACCTACCTATGCCGCTGCAGGTGCGTTGATTTACGTAGGTGTATTGATGACTTCCAGCCTGGCGCGCGTGAAATGGGAGGATATGACTGAAGCGGTTCCCGCTTTTGTCACCGCCGCCATGATGCCTTTCAGTTTCTCGATTACTGAAGGTATTGCCTTGGGCTTTATTTCTTATTGCATCATGAAACTAGGCACTGGCCGTTGGCGTGAAATCAGTCCATGCGTGATTGTGGTAGCTCTGCTTTTTGTACTTAAGATTGTGTTTGTTGACGGGCATTAAGATAACAAAGAAAGGGGGTTCATTCAGAACTGCCCTTTCGGGTCCACGGTGACGCGTCAGAGGTTTTTCCCATCATCCAGCGCAGTGGTTGGTTGAAACGTTCTTGCCACTCAACAATTGCATTCTCCCTGTGAAAAAAATGCCCGGTTTCAACTTGGTTCCTTCCGTTGAACAAGTTGGAAAAATGCAAAGCAAGCGCATGGTCTTTGAAGTTTTTCTGACCAGAGTAGGCGATCATAATACGCTTATTTTCTGCCAGGGAATGTTGAGCTGGGGGAATGTTGCCTCTTGGCGCTATCAGCAGGGCCCCATTATAAAATTGCGGGTATTTTGCCATCAGATTGGCAGCGTGAAGCGCTCCTTGGCCATGTGCAGCCAAGTACACCTGCTGAGGGTTAAGATTTAGTCGCGGAGTTAATTCCTTCAAGGTACGTTGAATCGCGCTTTGGGTACTCTCTTCACTAAAATTAGACCAGCGGAAACTCTCTTCAGCCAGCATCTGGGTACCGTTCAACTCAATATATGCGACACCTGTCTCTGCAAACAGTAACTGCTTTTGTAGGTTGGTCTTGGCGGCTTTACCGTATGGGTGTAGGTAGACAACGGTTGGCCAGCCTTCGGTTGGGGGAGTGCCGTGAGGAACGGTGTACTGCGGCTTACCTTCAAATTTTTGAGCATGTTGCTCATAGCGTGTTTTTGTTTCAGCAAGAATGGAGCGGTAGGTATCACTTTGTTGAATACTTTTGAATGCGCGGTCTTCCAGCAGAGTGTAGTAATACCATAATCCACGTTTGGCACTGAGTTGCAGATAACGCTCTGCCAGTTCAGTATGGCCTTTTTGTGCTGAGGAAGCTGCTAGCTGAAAGGGGGCCCAGATATTGTGTTCATCTTCGCGCGTGAGTGTCAGATATAAAGACATCGCTTCGGTCTTTTTATCCTCATGGCTATGTGCCGATCGCGGTAACTTTGCATTCAGTGAGCTATGGGCGGGAAGGTTTATCAGCTTTTCTTCTGCAGAATAATGCTTCTCTATCACAAATGTTGTACCAGCGGCAAAAGCCATCAAAATGGCTAAGATTATGGGATACATAATATTATTACTTTTTATAGGTATTAATTAACAAAATAACCCAAAGGTGGCGCCTTAGGTTTATGTTCTTGAAGACGCCTGATGCAAGCCTTATTTTACTTTATGGATATAATCACTGAACGCAGATAACTGAGATTTCAGGAAGTCCAGCGTGCCTTGATCTACCAACTTACCTGCTTGTTCATCGACTTTATTCTGGATCACTCCGCCCATAAATTCGGGTTTGTTCATGACCATGGCGTCAAGGAACACCAAAACCTGGCGAAGATGATATTGGCAACGAGCACCACCAATAGGCCCCATAGAGCTGGTCTGAATGGCAACCGGCTTACCAGCCAAAGGTTGGTTGGGTAAACGAGATAACCAGTCAATGGCGTTTTTCAGCCCACCAGGAACTGAATAGTTGTATTCAGGAGTCACAATTATCACACCGTCAGCCTGGCGGATTTGTTCTGCAATAGCGACAACTGCGTTTGGGAAACCCTCTTCCTGCTGCAGGTCTGCGTCGTAAAGTGGAATATCGCGAATGGAAGGAAGAGCCTCGATAGAGACTCCGTGAGGTGCCAATGTGGGTAATGTACGTGCAACTATGGCGTTGTAAGAACCTTTACGCAGGCTGCCCAGTAACGTGACAATTTTTAGTGGTTGGTCTGGCATGATGATCTTCTCCCTGTTCAACGAGCTGATTGATATGGTAATAATCGGCAGATAGTAGGATAAATTTTCCACATATAACAGGTTAGGAGTTGAATATTTATTCGTTTCTTACAATTTTATTAAGTTATTAATATATTAAATTAAGTTTAATTCTATACATTTCACCATGGCTTGGTTTTGTTTTGGTGAATTCAGCGTAAAACGGGGGGCAGACTGACCAACTTTAAGAAACGGGTAGACGTAGGTTGTGTTCGTGATGAAATATCAGCGGATTTCTGAATTCCCTGTTTCTCGTTATATTGCCAGCAAGTCAGACGGTCTAATCTGTGTTCGCGGGCACAAGCCCAACAGAGATATTCACCTGCATCGCTCATAACTTGTACATTGGGAGTGATTTGCGAACGCAAATGACCAGAAAAAGGGTGTAGTTCTAGCGTTCCCTGCCCACTATTCCCCAAACCAGAAAGTTTTAGCACCGATTGACGAATGCTCCACAGCTGTGTTTCTGCTTCCAATCGGTCATATTGTGCTGCAACCCAGGCATTCTCCGCTATGGAACAGTACTGTTGCTGCAGGTTATTACTGCGCGCGCGCATCACTTCAATATCTAACCCGACCTTGCCTTCAAGACTCAATAACACGCCGATGGTATTCCCGGCATAAGCGAGACTAAAATCAGGCAAATAGCTATCCGCAAAGCAGGGACGGCCAGTCGGTGCAGTGATAATAGGTGGGAGAACAGGTATTCCGTACAAATAAAACATTATTTCGGCCAGCAGGATACGGCCTTGCAAGAAACGTAGGCAGCGCTTGGTTGAGAAGTTAACGGTCTTTTCAATCAAATCGTTAGGTAGTCGGTGGGTTTGTAAAATCGTTGTTTTCGGCTCCCACCGGATAAAATGACAAGCCATTGCTCACTCCATGACCGAGGCTTATAGAAAATGGAGCCTTAGAATAATCTTAACATTACAATTTTTCATTAAGAAAAAGCATAGATGTTATTTTATTTATTTGCTGTATTTATATGTAGCCAATAAGTGGCTCATATCTTTTATACAGTATTATTCTAGACTATGTTTGTATGATGTTGGTGAAATTTCGTACATTACTTTCCAATACAAAAACTTGAGAAGATTCTCCCGAGTAAGTCGTCAGAGGTAAATTCACCGGTAATTTCGCTCAGTGCCTGCTGTGCCAACCGCAGCTCTTCCGCCAGTAACTCCCCCGCGTAAGCGCTCACTAACTGTTCTTTCCCTTGATCCAGATGATTAGCTGCTTGCTCCAATGCCTGTAAGTGGCGGCGTCTAGCTAGGAATCCGCCTTCCATATTGCTGGTAAATCCCATGCTTTGTTTCAGATGATCACGAAGTTGATCAATGCCTTCGCCTGTTCGAGCCGAAAGGCGAATAAGTGAGTGGCCATTCACTTCGGTCAAACCCTGGGTTTCAGCCGTGATATCGGCTTTGTTACGAACCACTGTTACTGGCAAGTTATTCGGCAGACGTGCCATAAACTCCGGCCATATCTCACCAGGCTCTGTTGCGGTGGTCGTGGTACCATCAACCATAAATAGTACACGGTCTGCTTGTTCGATCTCTTTCCAAGCGCGCTCAATACCAATACGTTCAACTTCATCACTGGCATCTCGCAGACCTGCAGTATCAATAATGTGCAGCGGCATACCGTCGATATGAATATGTTCACGCAGAACATCTCGCGTTGTACCAGCAATATCGGTAACGATTGCCGCTTCACGCCCAGCCAGCGCGTTCAGAAGACTGGATTTACCGGCGTTTGGTCGTCCGGCAATCACCACTTTCATCCCTTCACGCAGCAGACTGCCTTGGCGTGCTTCGGACCGCACACAATCAAGAGAGGCCATCACGTCATTAAGCTGAGATTCGATTTTGCCGTCGGAAAGGAAGTCGATCTCTTCATCAGGAAAGTCGATCGCAGCTTCTACATAAATCCGCAAGTGAGTAAGTGCTTCCACCAGTTGATGAATGCGCGTAGAGAAGGCGCCTTGCAATGAGTTAACGGCTGAGCGGGCAGCCTGTTCGGAACTGGCATCGATGAGGTCGGCAATGGCTTCTGCCTGCGCCAGATCCAGTTTGTCATTGAGAAAAGCGCGTTCGGAAAACTCACCGGGTCGTGCAATACGTACTCCAGGTAAAGTCAGTACGCGTTTTAGCAACAGATCGAGGGTCACCGGCCCACCGTGACCTTGCAGCTCCAGCACGTCCTCCCCAGTAAAGGAATTCGGGCCGGGAAACCACAGAGCGATACCTTGGTCCAGCGTGTTACCTTCGTTGTCGCGAAACGCCAGATAATCGGCATAACGTGGTTTTGGTAGTTTACCGAGTACCGAAAGAGCAACCTCTTTTGCCCCACGTCCTGAAATACGTAAAATGCCGACACCACCGCGACCGGGAGGAGTGGCAAGGGCTGCAATAGTATCGGTGGTTTTCATAACGGATTATCTCTTTGGCAAATATGCAAAAAGGCGGTCTAATGACCGCCTCAGACTGCTGGCAACGTTATTTGTACGATAGTGGCTTAAGCATGCCAACCCACTAAAATCATTGCCAAAACAATGTTACGCTTTTTTCTTGTCGCGGCTGTGCAAACCCCGTTTTTCCAGGCCACGGTAAATCAGTTGCTGCTGGATGATGGTCACTAGGTTACTGACGATGTAGTACAGAACCAGACCAGACGGGAACCACAGGAAGAACACGGTGAAGATCACTGGCATGAAATTCATGATTTTCTGCTGCATTGGGTCAGTCACCGTCGTTGGCGACATTTTCTGGATGAAGTACATGGTCACACCCATCAGTACGGGCAGAATGTAGTACGGATCCTGCGCCGATAAGTCATGGATCCACCAGATAAATGGAGCGTGACGCAGTTCAACCGAGCCCATCAGCATGTAGTACAACGCCAGGAAGATCGGCATCTGAATGATCAACGGCAAGCAGCCACCCAGAGGGTTTACTTTCTCGGCTTTGTACAGTGCCATCATTTCCTGGCTCATACGCTGCTTGTCATCACCGATACGCTCACGCATTGCCTGCAGTTTGGGTTGCAGCATGCGCATTTTGGCCATCGAGGTGTACTGCGCTTTGGTCAGCGGGTACATGATGCCACGAACGATGAAGGTGATAATGATGATCGAGAAGCCCCAGTTGCCGATAAAGCCGTGGATAAACTTCAGCAGTTTGAACAAGGGTTGTGAAATGAACCACAGCCAGCCGTAATCAACGGTAAGATCAAGATGTGGGGCCAATTCGGCCATCTGGTCTTGCAGTTCAGGGCCAACCCATAAGGTGGCGTTCAACTGCTTCTCAGAGCCAGGCTGCACGATCACCGGTGTTGATTTAAAACCGATCGCAGACAGGTTATCGCCGAGCTTTGCCGTGTAGAAGGTGTTATTACCTTGAGTCTGTGGCACCCATGCAGTCGCGAAATACTGTTGTAGCATGGCAACCCAGCCGCCTTGGGTGGTGATATCCAGAGCATCGTCCTTGTCGAACGCATACTTCTGGTACTTGTTGTCGCTGGCGGAGTAGGCAGCACCACGGAAGGTGTGTAGAGCAAAATTGCTGCTACCGGTATCACGGTGCTTAGGTAGCTCGGTGTTTTGCTTCAACTGACCAAACAGGGTCAGTTCCAATGGGGACGCACTTTTGTTGACGATGGAGTAATCCACGCCAACGGCATAATGGTTACGCTTAAGAACAAAAGTCTTAGTGAAGAGCGAGCCGTCTTTAGCGGTAAAGGTTAACGGAATGCGCAGTTCATCCTGGCCATCAGCCAGTGTGAAGGTGTCCTGTGCTGCTGAAAACAGAGGACGTTCACCGTTTGCCGGATTATCCGGGCCATCTTTCCCCGTCAGGCCACTTTGTGCCTGATAGACAAACTCCGGCGTGGTTTCCAGCAACTGGAATGGAGTCAATGAACCCAGTGAGTCTGGGTAGGCTAACAGCTTAGCCTGTTCGATGTCGCCACCACGGGTGTTGATGGTCAACGAAAGCACATCTGTATTAACGGTGATCAGTTTACCCTGGCCACTGGCTGGCACTGCCTGGCTTGCGGCGTCACCGGTTGCTGTGTTCGCAGTCTGTTGCGTGGTCTGGGCGACTGGTTGCGGAGCATTGTCCGTTTGCCAGGCCTGCCAGATCATGAAAGACACGAACAGCAGAGCGATGAGGAGAAGATTGCGTTGCGAATCCATCGTTAGTGTTCTCTGTTATCGTCGGTTTTGGGCGGTACGGGATCATCGCCACCGGGGTTCAAAGGGTGGCATTTTAATACGCGTTTCAATGTCAACCAACTGCCTTTTAACATGCCAAACCTGCTTAATGCCTCAATTGCGTAATGAGAACATGTTGGCTGGAAGCGACAACGTGGCCCAAGCAACGGGCTGATCGCAAGCTGATAAGCTCGGACCAGCCCGATCAGGATGCGGGAGCCTGGCGACAGTGGCGACGCCATAATTTTTCCAAAGCTTCCGTCAGTGCACGGTTATCCAATTCCGCTATCCCTTTTTTAGCCACCACGACAAAATCCATCGCGGGTAACTCGTGCTGACGCATACGGAAGCTTTCGCGGGTCAGGCGTTTGATCCGGTTGCGTTCATGCGCGCGTTTGACGTGTTTCTTGGCGACGGTAAGACCGATGCGGGGATGCCCCAGCTGGTTCAGGCGGCCGAGGATGGTAATTTGCGGCGTGCCAGCCCGTTGTGGCTGCTGGAAGACGAAAGTGAAATGAGTGGGAGTTAACAAACGTAACTCCCTGGGAAAAGCGAGCTTAACCACTCAGCGGGTTAGCTTTTATTACTTAGAAACAGTCAGACGAGTACGGCCTTTCGCACGACGGCGGGCCAGAACTTGACGACCATTTTTGGTAGCCATACGAGCACGGAAACCGTGGCTACGGTTGCGCTTCAGTACGGACGGTTGGAAAGTGCGTTTCATGGCGATTTCTACCTAAACTTGAATAAATAACTGAGGTCAAAAGCGTTTGGCTACTCGGCGTGAAGATGACCGACGCCTCAATCGCGATACGTAAAGAGGCGGGATTGTAATAATTGTACAGTCCTGAGTCAATTCACATCGCGTCAGCCTACCTGGTTCTCTGCCAATACGGAGTAAAATCCGCTCTTGGCCCGTGATCACCGCAGAATCCTGCCTGGCTAATCACTCACCATTAAGGAACCAGGTATCACACGTAGGGCGAAGATTATACGGACTCAGAGGTAAATCGCAAGGATCGCGCTACGATCCTTGCCGTTTTGTATAAAGATCTCCGTGGATAACCAAGTATAACTTGATCATTGCGTAAAAATAGGCTGATGCAGGCTGAGATCTCATCGGTGTTGGCATTGTTTAGGTTAAAATATCAGCATTCACGGCGGCTGTGGATAAAATGGATCTAATCTGTGATGAAGGGGAGGATCTCTTGTTCGGATTGCGCTATGATCCGCCATTCTGATCGCGATCCCAAGCAAGGGATCGTCAAGGACATAAACCGTGAAAGGCGGTTCGCATGCCATACAGGTTTTTAGCCGATGCTGGGTGTGTGTCAAAAAATCATGAGTTATAAAAAAAGTAGCCTGATTCTTTTCATTTATTGATCTTGTTCGAGTGGAGTCCGCCGTGTCACTTTCGCTTTGGCAGCAGTGTCTTGCCCGATTGCAGGATGAGTTACCTGCCACAGAATTTAGTATGTGGATACGCCCATTGCAGGCGGAACTGAGTGACAATACCCTGGCGCTGTACGCGCCCAATCGCTTTGTACTGGACTGGGTTCGCGATAAATACTTAAACAACATCAATGGCTTGTTGAATGATTTCTGCGGTACAGACGCCCCGTTGTTGCGTTTTGAAGTGGGCAGCAAACCGCTGCTACAAAACATTAACCCGGCTGTAAAGGCCAGTGTCAGTACAGCACCAGCGGCCCCGGTGGTGCGCACGGCTGCACCTTCCCGTCCGAGCTGGGACAATGCGGCACCGCCACCCGAGCTTTCTTACCGTTCCAACGTCAATCCCAAGCATACATTCGACAACTTCGTTGAAGGTAAGTCTAACCAGTTGGCTCGCGCTGCGGCCAGACAAGTGGCTGACAATCCGGGCGGAGCCTATAACCCCTTGTTCCTGTATGGGGGAACGGGTCTGGGTAAAACCCACCTTTTACATGCGGTGGGTAACGGCATCATGGCGCGCAAAGCCAATGCCAAAGTGGTCTACATGCACTCGGAACGTTTTGTACAAGACATGGTCAAGGCGTTGCAAAACAATGCAATTGAAGAGTTCAAACGTTATTACCGTTCGGTGGATGCGTTACTGATCGATGACATTCAATTTTTTGCCAACAAAGAGCGTTCGCAGGAAGAGTTTTTCCACACCTTTAACGCGCTGCTGGAAGGTAATCAACAGATCATTCTGACCTCGGATCGTTACCCCAAAGAGATCAATGGGGTGGAAGATCGTTTGAAATCCCGCTTTGGCTGGGGTCTGACGGTGGCGATCGAGCCGCCGGAGTTGGAAACCCGTGTAGCGATCCTGATGAAAAAGGCTGACGAAAACGAGATTCGTCTGCCGGGCGAAGTGGCGTTCTTCATTGCAAAACGTCTGCGTTCTAATGTGCGTGAACTTGAAGGTGCATTGAACCGTGTGATCGCCAATGCAAACTTTACCGGTCGAGCCATCACCATTGATTTCGTGCGCGAAGCGTTACGCGATCTGTTGGCACTGCAGGAAAAGCTGGTCACTATCGATAATATTCAGAAGACGGTGGCCGAATACTATAAAATCAAAGTCGCGGACCTGCTGTCTAAACGGCGTTCACGTTCTGTTGCCCGCCCGCGTCAGATGGCGATGGCATTGTCAAAAGAGCTCACCAACCACAGCCTGCCAGAAATCGGCGATGCGTTTGGTGGCCGCGACCATACCACGGTGTTGCACGCCTGCCGTAAGATCGAGCAGTTGCGTGAGGAAAGTCACGACATCAAAGAAGATTTCTCCAATTTAATCAGAACATTGTCTTCATAGCGCATATGAAATTTATCGTTGAACGTGAGCATCTGCTAAAACCGCTGCAACAGGTGAGCAGCCCGTTGGGCGGTCGCCCAACGTTGCCAATTCTGGGTAACCTGCTGCTGCAGGTGACGGAGGGTTCCCTGTTGCTGACAGGAACCGATCTGGAGATGGAGATGGTGGCACGCGTTGCCTTGTCTCAGCCCCATGAAGCGGGCGCGACGACCGTCCCCGCGCGTAAATTTTTTGATATCTGCCGTGGTTTACCAGAAGGTGCCGAAATCGCAGTAACGCTTGAAAGCGAACGTATGCTGGTGCGTTCAGGCCGCAGCCGCTTCTCGTTATCCACGCTGCCAGCAGCCGATTTCCCGAATCTGGATGCCTGGCAGAGTGAGGTGGAATTTACCTTGCCACAGGCAACACTCAAGCGTCTGATTGAAGCTACCCAGTTTTCGATGGCTCATCAGGATGTGCGTTATTATCTGAACGGTATGTTGTTTGAAACCGAAGGGGAAGAATTGCGCACGGTTGCTACCGATGGTCACCGCCTGGCGGTATGCTCAATGCCGATTGGCCAGCCGTTACCAACACATTCAGTGATTGTACCGCGTAAAGGTGTAATGGAACTGGTGCGCTTGCTTGATGGCGGCGATACCCCATTGCGGGTGCAAATCGGCAGCAACAATATTCGTGCCCATGTGGGGGATTTTATTTTTACCTCCAAGCTGGTTGATGGCCGCTTTCCTGATTATCGCCGCGTATTGCCGAAAAACCCGGACAAAACTCTGCAAGCCGGTTGCGATCTGCTCAAGCAGGCATTTGCGCGCGCGGCAATCCTGTCGAACGAGAAGTTCCGTGGTGTACGTCTTTATGTGAGCCAAAACCAGCTTAAGATCACCGCGAATAACCCGGAGCAGGAAGAAGCGGAAGAGATCCTGGATGTCAGCTATGACGGTACCGAAATGGAAATTGGCTTTAACGTCAGCTACGTGCTGGATGTGCTTAACGCACTCAAGTGTGAAGAAGTGCGCCTGCTGCTGACCGATTCTGTATCCAGCGTGCAGATCGAAGACGGTGCCAGCCAGGCGGCTGCTTATGTTGTCATGCCAATGCGGTTGTGATCTCTGGCCGGGCGTATTTTACGCTTGGGCAGTGCTCGCCATCCTCACGTACTTTGTGTACGCTCCGGTGGCTGCGTGCTGTCCGCACGTAAACTCACTTCGCCGATAATGCCCTTGCATTGAGCGTATATTTCCTGGTGATGGAACTGGCATGGCATTAACGCGTTTACTGATCAAAGATTTTCGCAATATCGAAGCTGCGGATCTGCTACCTGCACCGGGGTTTAACTTCCTGGTTGGGGCTAACGGCAGCGGGAAAACCAGCGTTCTGGAGGCAGTTTACACGCTTGGTCATGGTCGAGCGTTTCGTAGCCTGCAGGCGGGTAGGGTGATACGCCACGATCAACCGGAGTTCGTGCTGCATGGCCGGATCGAAGGCGTAGAGCGCGAGTTATCAGTAGGACTGAGTAAAAGCCGTCAGGGTGACAGTAAAGTACGTATTGATGGCAGTGATGGGCACAAGGTGGCAGAACTTGCCCAGCTATTGCCCATGCAGTTGATTACCCCCGAAGGTTTTACTCTGCTCAATGGCGGGCCAAAATATCGGCGTGCTTTTCTGGACTGGGGTTGTTTTCATAATGAACCCGGTTTTTTCAACGCCTGGAGCAACCTGAAAAGGTTACTGAAGCAGCGCAATGCCGCGCTGCGCCAGGTCAGTCGCTATGCACAAATCCGTGCCTGGGATCAAGAGCTGATCCCATTGGCCGAGCGCATCAGCGAGTGGCGGGCAGTTTACAGTGATGCAATTATCGCGGATATCACCGCGACCTGTGCACTGTTTCTGCCTGAATTTGCCCTGAGTTTCTCGTTCCAGCGCGGCTGGGACAAAGAGAGCGACTACGGAGAGCTGCTGGAGCGCCAGTTTGAGCGCGACAGGGCATTAACCTATACCGCAGTAGGTCCGCATAAAGCGGATTTCCGCATACGTGCCGAAGGCACGCCGGTAGAGGATTTGTTATCGCGCGGTCAGCTTAAACTGCTGATGTGCGCATTGCGCTTGGCGCAGGGTGAGTTTCTCACCCGGCAGAGCGGGCGGCGTTGCCTGTATCTGATTGATGATTTTGCCTCCGAGCTGGACACCGGCCGTCGCCGTTTGCTAGCCGATCGCCTTAAAGCCACCCAGGCTCAGGTTTTTGTCAGCGCCGTGAGTGCTGAACAAGTCACCGACATGGTGGGTGAAAAGGGCAAGATGTTCCGCGTGGAACAGGGTAAAATAGAGGTTCAACCACAGGACTAAAATGAGCGAGAAACGTTGATGTCGAATTCTTATGACTCCTCAAGTATCAAGGTATTAAAAGGGCTGGATGCGGTACGTAAGCGTCCAGGCATGTATATCGGCGATACTGATGACGGCACCGGTCTGCACCACATGGTATTCGAGGTCGTGGACAACGCTATCGACGAAGCACTCGCTGGCCACTGTAGCGACATTCAGGTGACTATCCACGCCGATAACTCCGTTTCGGTGCAGGATGATGGTCGTGGTATCCCAACCGGTATTCACGAAGAGGAAGGGGTATCTGCGGCACAGGTCATCATGACCGTTTTGCATGCTGGCGGTAAATTTGACGACAACTCCTATAAAGTTTCCGGCGGCCTCCACGGCGTAGGCGTTTCGGTTGTTAACGCCCTGTCAGAGAAACTTGAGTTGGTGATCCGCCGTGAAGGTAAAGTTCATGAGCAAACCTACAGCCACGGTGAGCCGCAAGGGCCACTGAAAGTGGTCGGTGAGACCGAACAGACCGGTACGACTCTGCGCTTCTGGCCCAGTTACCAGACCTTTACCAACAACATTGAATTTGAATATGACATTCTGGCCAAGCGCCTGCGAGAATTGTCATTTCTCAACTCGGGCGTTTCCATTCGTCTGAAAGACAAACGCAACGATAAGCAGGACCACTTCCATTATGAAGGTGGGATCAGGGCATTTGTTGAATACCTGAACAAGAATAAAACCCCAATCCACCCAACGGTGTTCTATTTCTCCACGGTGAAAGACGATATCGGTGTGGAAGTGGCATTGCAGTGGAATGATGGCTTCCAGGAAAATATCTATTGTTTCACCAACAACATCCCGCAGCGTGATGGGGGGACACACCTGGCTGGTTTCCGCGCCGCGATGACCCGTACCCTGAATAGCTACATGGATAAAGAGGGTTACAGCAAGAAGTCAAAGATCAGCGCTACCGGTGACGATGCGCGTGAAGGGCTGATTGCCGTTGTCTCAGTGAAAGTGCCGGATCCGAAGTTTTCTTCACAGACCAAAGATAAGCTGGTGTCTTCAGAAGTAAAAACCGCGGTTGAATCGCTGATGAACGAAAAGTTGGTCGACTACCTGATGGAAAACCCGAACGACGCGAAAATCGTCGTTGGTAAAATCATTGATGCTGCCCGTGCCCGTGAAGCAGCACGTAAAGCGCGTGAAATGACTCGCCGTAAAGGTGCGCTGGATCTGGCTGGCCTGCCGGGTAAACTGGCGGATTGCCAGGAGCGTGATCCGGCCCTGTCTGAACTGTATCTGGTGGAAGGGGATTCAGCGGGCGGCTCTGCTAAGCAGGGGCGTAACCGCAAGAACCAGGCGATTTTACCGTTGAAAGGTAAAATCCTTAACGTTGAGAAGGCGCGCTTTGACAAGATGCTTTCTTCGCAGGAAGTCGCAACGCTGATCACTGCGTTGGGTTGCGGCATTGGCCGTGACGAATACAATCCGGACAAACTGCGTTATCACAGCATCATTATCATGACCGACGCCGACGTCGACGGTTCGCATATTCGTACGCTGCTGTTGACCTTCTTCTATCGTCAGATGCCAGAAATCATTGAGCGCGGCCACGTGTTTATCGCACAGCCGCCGTTATATAAAGTGAAAAAAGGCAAGCAAGAACAGTATATTAAAGACGATGAGGCGATGGATCAGTATCAGATTTCTATCGCTCTCGACGGTGCCACTTTGCACCCTAATGAGGTCGCACCGCCATTGGCGGGTGAACCGTTGGAAAAGCTGGTGGCTGAGCATTATAGCGTACAGAAAATGTTCAACCGTATGGAGCGCCGTTACCCACGTGCTTTGTTGAACAACCTGCTCTACCAGCCAACTCTGAATGAAGAAGATTTGAGCGATCAAGTTAAAGTGAAAGAGTGGATCGAGTCGTTGGTGGAGTTGCTCAACGATAAAGAGCAGCACGGTAGTAGCTATGATTTTGTGATCTTTGAGAACCGTGAACGCCAAATGTTTGAGCCGATACTGCGTATTCGTACGCACGGCGTGGACACCGACTATCCGTTGGACTTCGATTTCATCCATGGTGGGGAATACCGTAAGATCTGTACTCTGGGTGAAAAACTGCGTGGCTTGCTGGAAGAAGGCGCTTTCATCGAACGTGGTGAGCGCCGTCAGCCGGTGGAAAGTTTCGAACAGGCACTTGAGTGGCTGGTGAAAGAGTCGCGTCGTGGTCTTTCCATACAGCGCTATAAAGGTCTGGGCGAAATGAACCCGGAACAGCTTTGGGAAACCACGATGGACCCAGAACAGCGCCGCATGTTGCGTGTAACGGTGAAAGACGCTATTGCTGCGGATCAGTTGTTTACTACGCTGATGGGGGATGCGGTAGAACCCCGTCGTGCCTTTATCGAAGAAAACGCCTTGAAAGCGGCAAATATCGATATCTGATGCGTTAATAGGCGATTAAAAATCCGCGTGGGAAACCGTCGCGGATTTTTTTTGCCCTAGTTAGTGAGAGTATGGCAAGCTGAAACGCATTAGCATCAGGAAACCACTGGGAGAAGCTCGTATGGCAATTGAACTGATTGCAATTGATATGGATGGCACATTGCTCAATCCACAGCACCAGATTACCCCCACGGTAAAACAGGCGATTACAGCAGCGCGCAATCAGGGCGTGCATGTCGTATTGGCCACCGGGCGGCCTTATGTGGGGGTGCAGGACTATCTGCGTCAATTGGGTATTCAGGACCATGACGATTTCTGCATTACCTATAATGGTGCGTTGGTGCTGAAGGCGATAGATGGTACTTGTATTTTGCAGGAAACCCTCGGTTTTGAGGATTTCCTTTATTTTGAGCAGTTGGCGCGGGAGTTTGGTGTCCATTTCCACGCTTTTGACTTCGATACCCTCTACACACCTAATAAAGATATCGGCAAGTATACCGTTCACGAATCACAAATGACCGGTATCCCACTGAAATACCGCAGCGTAGAAGAGATGGATCGCACGATGCGATTCCCGAAGGTGATGATGATTGATGAGCCGGCATTGTTGGACAGGGCGGTGGCCCGCCTGCCAGTGGAAGTACGGGAACGTTATACCGTGATGAAAAGCGCTCCTTACTTCCTGGAAATTCTGCACAAATCGGTCGATAAAGGTGCTGGCGTTAAAATGCTGGCCGATCACCTGGGCATCAAGCAGGAGAATATTATGGCATTAGGCGATCAGGGTAACGATATTGCGATGATCGAGTACGCCGGTGTGGGCGTGGCGATGGGTAATGCCATTCCAGAGCTGAAAGCAATTGCCCAATTTGTGACGACCAACAACACCGAAGATGGCGTAGCGCGGGCGATCGAGAAGTTCGTGTTAAACGCCTGATGGCTGAAACCCATGCATATCCCATCAGCAGGGTGCGAGTGTCCGGTCATGTATTCAATATGTTGAAGTGGCATCAAACGTACTACTCGCGCTCAAAGAAAGTGCCGATGATCCTATCGTGCATATCGGTGATTTTGAATCTCTCAGCGTCTTGTGATTGAGGCGTTTCAGTCGGCTATGCAACAGCCATCCTATACCCGCATCCAGAATCAGAGATTTTACACTGTAATCAACACGTTGAATACTTTACCTAACATAGTGTAATTCAAACTTGTCTCGCCCACCGACCTGCTCAGAAGGAATAGTCATGGGTTACCTCGGGTTACGAATTTACTCACTTAATACCTTATCTATATATGCTGGGTAGGATCAGGTGTTCCTGCATACCTAGCAGGAAAAGCGGGAGCAGTTCCTGCAAGTTAACAACCGTGAAGTTCTATGTGGCCCTCTGTTCAAGCCCGACAACATATCCCATTTGCTGAGCAGAAGCGGCGTTTAAAAGAAGCTGAGGATAAAAGGATATATACCTTTCATTCTTCAAGTTGCATGGGTGTTGGCTTCGTTAGTTCGCACCCGTCACAGAGTGAGCTATGCTCCTGGCGACTCTCAGACTTGCCGCCGACATGCAACTCGAATTATTTTGGGTATAGCCGGTTTATTGCAGTGAAAACAGAGGCTAAAAAGTAGCCTTGAATACCTTTAATTTCCACAAGTAAATTCAATAGCACTAGCTATAGAATAGGGCTACCCCTATGATTAAAATAAGATGAATCTCAAAAAATATAATTTATGGCACTATCTAAGTGCATATATTATTTATAATTCTTACATTTTCTCACAAATATGCTATCTTAAAGCAACCATAGTTAATATTAAAAAAATAAATTCATAGTAACATATTATTTTAGATTGAAATAAAACATTTCTCATACTTACTGAGAAGGTCAGTTATCTCATGAAAAACAATAAGATAAAGTGATATATAAAAACAACCATACATAGGTATTAACGATCAATTATCATTTTTCCATTGATAATTACTAGTTCCATTATTTCTCTGATTGTTTTATCTTAAATAAGGTTCCTGCTTTAGATTTAAATGCATAAATAAAAGATAGAGAGTGAGACACCAGTAAAAAGGATTTATAGAGGTTTTGCTGCCTGGACTAGCAGTAAAAATAAGGAAAGTGCCTATGTATACCAAAAAATAGGTATTTAGAGGCTGATAGAAATGATTAAACACGGATAGCGTGCCTGTATGGCAATATATCTTTTCAAGAACCAAAATTTTCGTATTTCGGTTCTTGAAATGCAAAACAGGCTAGACGTTGATGTTTAGTGCGCTATTGGTAGTAATTAAGCGGTTTAGTCTTAGTAACTTATAAAGTTTTCTTAAAACAGTTTACTCAGATGACTGTTCATGACGACTTTATTCGTAAACACAACACTGTTCGATCGCATTGGCCAAAGTCATGGGGCTGGTGCAGGGAAACGGAAGGGCGGAGCTTTATCGGTAGTCAGAGAGAATACGCCAACTTTTCATAACGCCATCGAGAAATACAAAACAGTATAAACGCTATATATCAATCACATTATTTAATACGCTTTACACTCCTAGCCAAGATCACACGCAAAGAAACGCCGAGCCTTACTATTCTCAGTTAATCTATGACTTACGGTACCTGAATATTCGATGATTAAACGCCTTCGTGATTATTACGTAATTTAGAACATCGAATAGTTAGTACTGTTCTAAAATAGAAAGAAGAGTTCTTCGAAGATAGCTGTGTATGACGTAGAGTTTTTGATAAACGAACGCCATCATTATCAATCATTGGAATAAGCTTAGAGGAAAATGTTCAAGATTTGCTCTTATTGAGTATATCAAAATGCTTCATTGCACGTAACTTATAACCACTGATGAGAAAGTGGAGTTTAAATTGAGTATGAAAAATTGGTATTTAGCGTGCTACAAAAGAGGGAAGCTTAATTTATTCAAAGCACTGATGTCATTGGAGATGATGAACGTTACAACGTTTTCGCCAAAAATATATAGGAAAGTGTCACGTACAGATCGGCCTGGGCAGTATAGAGAAATTATCGAGTGTTTGTTTCCTGGTTACTTTTTTATCCTTTTTGATCCAGAAGTCTGCCATACGTCAAAAATTGAGCGAGTGACTGGGCTTAGTTATCTTGTTCGTTTTGGTGGCGAAATCAAGCCTATCAACAGACAGGTAGTAGAAGAAATAATGTGCTTGCCTATTTGCAGGAATGGGGGCACCGTCGTGAATAACGAAAAGCATGATAACGAACTTGCTAAAAAACTCCATACAATAGCAGAAATAGAAAGTGCGCCGGAAAGATTCTCACAATTCTGCGGGTTGATGGGGGCGAAGATAATCAGTAATGGCCACTAGTTTTTTAATATCATTTTTGCTGATGGTAAATAATATTAGACAACAAGACTTTCATATACTTAATGTTGGCTTACGGGTATGTAACACTGTTGTTGTACAACTAAGACGAGTAATAATCCTATCTCATGAAATTTTCATTATTCAAAATATGAGTTTATAAAACTCCATATAAATCTGGAGCCATTTTTATACTAAACGACTCTGGTGTGGCGAAATAGGGTTTAATTTTCAATGTGAGTATATTTAATAGTGCAGGAAAAACGGTTAAAGTTTTATTTTAAACCTTAATATCTAATCTAAATTTATTTTATAGAAAATTTTTCAAACTCACTGCACATTTTTCTCCCTACTATACTAGCGGTCATCGGTTGCGCTTCATGGAGATAAGGGGCTTCATTCTGATGGTTATATTTAAGATTAGATAATAGAGGATATGCTGTACATGAACGACTTTTTTATCAGTAAACTAGAAGATATTGAATTTTCAGATCTTATGATATTACCTGATGAGCGTGCATTTTTCCGTCACGTTACTGGGTTAGAAGGCCCTATCACCGAGATCCCACCTAATACAGAGTTGTTTCATGAAATAAAGAAAATAAAATCAGAGCTTGATCAAGAAAAACATCATGAATTTTTTTATCAGGCACGGGGAGTACCATTTCGCGCAACGCGGATTAAAACCTTAAATGGTGTTGGGTATTTTTTAAGACGACCCAAATTTCCCGTACCCAGTATAGAGTCCTTAGGATACGTAACCGCATTGCATACAGCATTGTGTACGTTAGGTGTTAAGCAAGGCCTGGTTGTGTTTGCAGGAGCAACCGGAAGCGGTAAATCAACTTCTGTATACTCGTTAGTCTCTAAATTGGTTTCTACCCATGGCGATATTGTTGTTGGTATTGAGGATCCACCAGAAATTCCTGTCCAAGGTATTTATGGAGAAAAAAACAATGGGTTGTGGTATCAGCTTGATGCCAGTCAATCTGGCGGTTATGAAAGTGCGATGATCGCAGCAATGAGATACAACCCAAGATACATCATGATGGGGGAGATCCGATCACCTATGGCCGCTGGAGAAGCGATACGTGCAGCTGTGAATGGTCATTTGGTCTTGACCACAATACATGGCAATTCCATAATTGGTGCCATTCTAGCCATTCAGCAAATTGCGGCGGCAGGCTTGCAATCTCAGGAGTTAGCACGTTCGATTCTCGCTGATGGCTTAACAGCAGTCATTCATCAAAAACTTATAAAAGGTAGTCAACCAGGAAAACGTGTAGTATCTGCGGAAGCTTTCTTTGTGAATGATGATCCAGGTATCAAGTCAAAAATCCGATCAGGGAAACTAGAATTGCTCAGTTCTGATATTGTTTCTCAGAATCATAGAATATCGAAAGGGCAATTACCTTTCTAAAGCTTATAAAAACTAAAGGTGAACGACCACAGATTAAAAATCGAGGACTGAACCGAGACATTGGGATTAATCAAGTCCTTGCGATTGTAAACCTCAGTGAAGCTACAAAACATATAATTTAAAGTGTGATGGCTATAGATATGATGGGCTTCTCATTACATGCATAATATTATTGAAGGTGACGTCCTCAGCGAGGAAATAAAATAGAGGTGATAAGTGAAGTTTACTATGTGTTTACTGTTCACAACATTATTTTTTAACAATATGGTTAGAGCTAATAGTCTTGGGAATGTTTTACAAGGAATGGAGGAGCCTTTGTCATTTCCGAATAATCAAAATGTGAAAAATAATAGTGACTTAAAATCTATACCATCACTGACCCCGCATAGTGTAAAGAAAGAAGGATCTGGAATTGCAAAAAATTTCTCAGGAAAAAATTTAAAAACGTCACCTTGCCATTTAAAGAATTGTGAGGATCTAATCAATACCTGGCATATACAAAGTGGTGATTCTCTCAGAGGACTGCTTTATAAATGGTCGAAAGTTACTGGCTGGAGTTTAGTATGGGATTCTAAATATGACTATAAAATATCCTCATCTGCAGATATACATGACAACTTCATTTCTGCATTAGAAGCTTTAGTTAAAAGTATAGGGGTTATTAATCCCCCAATATATATTGATGTATATGAAGAAAACAAAGTTATTCGCGTGAATAATAGTATAGAGAAGTAAAAATGACGTAGTTATTTTTTGTTAAAGATGGCATTTTAGAATGCTATATCTTTAGTATGTGCATGATTTTTCTGACCGTGCCATCACAAAAAATACGAAGCCATTCATGTAAATTACTCTCAGTATATCAGTATGTATTCCATTTAATTCAACTAATTTGAGTGGCATTAGATTAAGTTATGTATATTTTCGTAATGATCATGACGTTCTTACTGGGCACTATTTTGATGAGTTTTTTGGGAATGCTTGTTTATAGAATGCCTGTCATCATGGAATGGCGAGAGACAACGGGTCCACATCCTACCGACATTTTTTCTCGTTCACGCTGTGAATACTGCGGTAGAGTTATTCCATTTATATTTATTATTCCACTATTTGGATATTTTTTTTGCAGAGGACGATGCTATTATTGTAAAGATAAAGTGTCTCTGGTTTACCCTTTCATGGAGCTGCTAGGTGGTATCATTTTTGTTGGCTTTTTCGCTTGGCTAGGTTTAAGTGGCATAGTTTCTGCTACACTGGTTATTGTGCTTATCTTTATTGCCTGGATGGATTTTAATGAAACATGGATCCCACTCGTGGTGACTCTCCCTCTATTTTGGGTTGGATTATGTTTTTCGTACTATCAAAGCGACGCTAATGCGAGAGTTATGGGGGCAGCGCTGGGCTTTTTTGTCTCTTATTTATCGATGGCAGTAATTTCATATTTCAAGAAGAAAGATGTGGTTGCTGGAGGAGATATAGCATTGATTACTTGCGCAGGTGCTTGGCTTGGTATCGACATTATGCCTGAATTTCTGATTCTTGTTGCAGTCATTTTTATTATTCATGCAATACCCTATAGGATTAAGGGTGAAATGTACGTGCCGATGGGGCCTGCTATTTGTTTGGGGTTTGTAGTATGCATAGTGCAACAGCTCATTTCCTGACAATGTGTTTGCTAAGTGCAAGCAATGCAACTCACGTCCCTCCAGATATTGTAATGTCGATCATCATGGTGGAGGGCGGTAGAGCTGGTGTCGTGAGTAATAACAAAGACAGTTCTCAGGACTTGGGCGTTATGCAAATAAATACCAAAGCATGGTTGCATTTGATCAGTGATAGACTATATGACGGTAATGACGATATTGCATACAACACACTCAAAGATAATGCCTGCCTGAATATAAAAATAGGAACATGGATACTATCACGTGCTATCCGTGAAGCTAATGGTGATATATGGTCTGGCGTTGGTATTTACCACTCGCATAATAAAAGATTATCTCAAGCTTATATGCAGAGGGTTAAATCTGTACACTACAAACTCTTTATAGAATGACAAAGGCAAGGATGGCTCTGAAAGAATGCACTCCTTCTGCAAGCAAAAGTAAACGTGTAAGTTATTCACTTATACTAAAGAACGCCTAAATAGGTATTCTTAATACCGCTACACATCATGCTTCTAGCAGGTGGGAATGATGAGGAACGCCGACACGCAGTGAACCCCTTACTTATAATTAAGTTAAAAAGATGAAAAAAAATAATGGAATAAGCCTAATTGAAGCATCTCTTGCAATTTTTCTAACAACACTGCTTTTCATCTTTGGACGCAGTATTTATTCTTCCGTAGAAGACTATAAAAAATACATAACAGTATCCACTCAAATAATAAAAATATTAAATGACGTTAATTTTTTTGTATCTAGAGAAAAAAACATAAATAAATTTAAATTTAAAGATGATACGTGTATTTTTGCTCCTGATGAAGATTTTTTACGTAAAAATAACATTATCGGTAAAGATTATCATAATACGACAGTAATGGCTCAGAAGTTGAATGTATATATACGAGTTCCAGAATGTAACACTGAAGATTTCAATAGTAAAAAATTTAATTATGAAATTCTTGTAACTGCTAAAGGAAGCCTAAATCAGTATTCATCGTCTTCAATTTCTGCAATGATGAACATCATAGGTGGCGTTAAAGCAGGTGATGAAAATACTTATATTGGTCTTTTTCGGCGTAACATAATTAATCTTTCCGATTGGAAAATAGATAACAAAAAAATCGGGTTAATTGGTTATCAGTATCACCATCATGATGATAAAAAAGGGGTTTTAATTAATGATCTGTCATTAATTCCTTATGAGGATGGTAAACCAGTAGAGCAAAATAAAAGTATATGGAATCCAAGATATAATGATAAACTCATAGTGCTGTGGTCGGGTGTTAATATGTATCAATCTACAATAACACTGACAATAAATAAAAATAATAATAAAATATTTAGTCAATCAGTACAAATGCTAACAGACAGCGCAAAGAACAAGTATACATTTTACTTTCCGCAACATTGGTTACAGGGTCTTAAAATCAATGAGTTATATGACTTAGAAATTAAAATTCAGGGGGAAGATGAAAATGGCAATGATGTTGACAGTGATAAATCATTATATGTATTTAAGACTATTCCGTTAAAAATAAAGAATAAGAAACCCTGACGCTCTCTGAGTAGGGTAATTTTTTATTAATATTTCTGATGTCCTGTTATTAATAAACTCTCTTGTTACATATTTTTTCTGTTAAATATTAAATATATCTGTTTGTGCTCTAAAAAATCCAACAGTGTCGGAATAGTGAACATAAAAATCAACAGTAGCATAGATAATTCTATGGTTGAGATAGGTAAATTTGTTCAAAATACCAGCAGATATAATTATAATGAGTATATAAAAATTGAGGTTTGATGGTGCGTTTCTCAAAATTATTTACCTTATCGATAAGTTCATTGTTACTCATTTCTTGTACATCAGCTACATATCGTAAAGGAAATGAACAAATTAAATCTGATAATAACTTGTTGGGTAATTTGGTCGAAAAATCGAAAAATAGGAGTTATCGACAGAGTTATAATACTGTCAGTATTCATAAAAAAGGTGTTTTTATAGGCTTGAAACCTTTTACTATCAGCAATGGGCAAAGTTTACCTGTAAACGTTGAGGCAGATGGTGTTTCATTAAACTCTAGCAAAAATATGTCATTGCAAGACATCGCTAAACTTATTAGAACAGCAACCTCAATACCCGTCATTCTCGATGATGAGTTAAAAAAAGGTGTACAGAAAGAATCTGATGGTGGCTCATCTTTGTATGATAAGTTAGACAAAGGAATGGAGAATTCACAGCAGTTACAGGACTATGTGAATGTTGTTGAAAAATCAGAAGAACTCCCAGTTAATTTTAAAGGTAAACTTTCTGATTTTCTTAATCAGGTAGCTTCCTACTACGATGCTACCTGGCGATACGACAGTGGTATGATTATTTTTTCAAAATACCAAGTGAAAACTTTTATCATTGCCACACTACCCACAAAAATCCAATCCTCAAGTAAGCTCAATATGGGGTTATCGGGCACGGCTCCTGGTGGCAGCGGCGGCGGCGGCGGTGGCGATGGGCTTGGTGTCACACATGAGTCAAGTGTCAAAATGGATCTAAAGATCTGGGATGATATCAAAAAGTCGATAGGGGTAATAATTGGGGGCGAGGGAAAATTTAATATAGCCGAAGGGATGTCTTCAGTTACGGTTAAAACTACACCCTCTAATATGCTACGTGTTGCGGATTACATAGAAAACCTAAATAAGCAGTTACGCAAACAGGTGACAATAAATGTTACAGTTTATAGCCTGAAGTTGGATAAAAATTCAGAATGGAATTACTCGCTCTCTGCAGTATTTTCTGCACTAAAAGGACATATTACGGGCACGTTAGGCATGGCTGGATTAAGTCCTAGCGACGGTACAAGTCAAGCAATAAGTGGAGTGACCAGTAATAACTCTAAATTCCTTCTTGACTTGCTTGACTCGCAGGGAAAAGTCAGCGTCACTAATTCTGCGACGGTGACAACTATGTCCGGGCAGCCTGTACCACTACAAGTTGCTAATGCTAGAGGATACTTGTCTCAGATCACCACGACAGTCTCTGACAATATATCGTCAACCTCAGCACAAACGGGGGCGATTAATACTGGATTTTCGTTGGATATTTTACCCAAGGTACTTAATGACGGAAAGGTTTTAGTTCAATATAGCGTAAATATCTCATCATTGGCCGGGGCGCAAAATGGGTTTGACAACGTTAAAGTTGGAGAAAATAGTATTCAACTTCCTAATATTAACCAGCATGCTTTTATACAAGAAAGTTTAATGAAAAACGATGAGACCTTAGTGCTAGCAGGTTATCAAAACTCTGATACAGAAAGTGGAGATTCAGGTAAAGGTGACCCAAACTTTAAAGCATTGGGTGGTGGTCGTAATGCTAAGATAAATAAACAATTGATTATTATCTGCTTAACTCCAACCATTATTAATCTGGATATTAATAATGATACGGAGTAAAACCGTATACCGTACTGGATGAGGTTCACAAGGTTAGCGGATTGAGGAATGAGTGATGGTTGAAAGCGTCGCCCAGAATGAAGAGGTTGGTTCGGTAAGGATCGATGGCGAAGAGTACTTAGTCAATTTAATTTGGTCAGGTTCAAGCGATAAAAATTTATATAAAGAACAGATGCGGGTTAATGCCCAACAACTTGGAACTAAGTTGATATGTCAATATAAAACCACTACAGGCATGCATGTGTTCGGCCTTGCCGATCCCCATCTAGGGCATAAAAAAGGCGGCTGTGCTCTAGCTGCAATGCTCTCTCTTACTTGTGGCAGTTCATTTCTTGGCGCATGGGAGGTTGATAATGAATTATGGGTCTTGATTGGCGCCAATGATGATGGCGTGATATTGGTAGATAAAGTTTGCCGTGGACCAGAAGAAATTGCCATACTTTTTGAGAGCAATTTTCATCTGTTTGCATGGGAAAAAGTTTATGCTCCAGATTTTTTGTATAGTCATGCTGATAGCGTCGATATTCGTGAATTTTTAGATAAAAAAGTTAAAGTCACTGATATTGGTTACAAAAAGAGAGTGATTCTGCTCTTATCAGTATTAGCATTAATAGTATTATTCGCAGCAGTATTATGGAAAATATGGGGGGGGAAAGAGAAGTCGAATATTGTTTATGCACAAAACCCCATAAGAACCAAACATCAAATATTCCCTGGGACAGGCTCTACACTACCTATTAACATGATAATTAGTTGTAGGAAAAACATATTCCGCTATACATACATATTATCAAGTCTACCTGGTTGGAAAAGTAGTGATAATATTGATTGTGATGGAAAAAAGGTTCATCTGAGCTTGGAAAGAGTATTTGGCTCAAAAGAATGGTTAAATTATGGATTGAAAAAACTTAAAATAATCAATTACTACCATCAAATTGATGCTCAAAAAGCAGAGGTTATTTTACCTATTGCTTACAAAAGCTATAACGATAAGGAAGTCAATGTATCACTAAGTAATGTGAAAAACTATCTTATTTCAACGTTTCAAAATTTATCGTTACCTATAAATATTTCAGGAATACAGTTAGTTAAGCCTGTAATTGATGAAGGTGACAGTAGGGATGTGAAGTATGATAAAAAATATTACTCTATGGGATTTAATTTTTCCGCACAGTTATCACTACAAAAATTCATTCCTATACTGAATAAAATAGATGGTCTAGTTATTCGTAGTCTTTCTTATTCTCCTGTTGAACAGTCGTGGGAAATAGATGCTGTGGTATATTCATCAAAAAAATAACTCTCAAATAGATGAGTAAAATCGGGGGCTGCTCTCAATATTGTCTCAATGGTAAATTGTAGGAGTGGATATGATTACTTTTGAAAAAATAGTCGACTTGGATGAAACCAGTCTGAACCAACTCTTTTCTAATTCAAATGAAATACTCTTCTCTTATCGTGATATGGAAATTAGTGAAAGTTTGCGCAAGATATGTGTTATATTTGGAAATGGTGTTCTTGTCATTGAACGCTCAAATATTAGCAACTCAAGATTGCGTGCTTTCTTAATGATTTGCGAAAGAAAAGGATTGAAGTTTGAACATATCTATTCAGCAGATATGTCAACTATTCGAATTCTTTATGAAAGTGTAGAGGATGCACCTGGAAAGGATATTTCTGATGAACAACCTATGGAAAAAATGGCATCAGCCTTACTTACAGAAGGGGCCCAAAGGAAAGCAAGCGATATTCATATAAAGATAAATCAGCATGAGGCAGAAATTATTTTCCGTATAAATGGTGATATGCTGAGAATAAGACAGATTGAATCCTCTCTGGCACACTCATTACTTTCTACATTTTATAATGCAGCAGATAATGCTGATGCGACCTACAAGCTATATGAGTATCAAGCAGCACGAATTACCAATAGTGGACGCTTAAATCTTCCCAATGAACTCCAGTCAGTTCGGTTACAGTTTAATCCATTATCTGCCGGTGGACGCTATATGATTGGCCGTCTTCTTTATGCAGAACGTTTTTCTACAAAAAAGGTTGAACTTAGCGATATGGGATTTCATCCTGTGCAAATAAAATTACTGCGTTCGCTGATGAGAAAACCAGAAGGTATTAATATCGTAGCGGGTCCAACGGGTTCGGGTAAATCGACAACCTTGAAACTTATCCTCGAATCTATCTATAAGGAAAAGAACAAAAAAGTCAATATAATGAGTATTGAGGACCCTCCTGAATATCAAATCGAGGGAACTTCTCAGCTTCCAGTCACTAATGCAGAAAGTGAGGAAGAAAGGGAGAATGCATATAGTAAAGCGATTGTTTCTGCCCTGCGCTCAGATCCCGATATCATCATGCCCGGTGAAGCACGGGATGCGTCAGTCATCAATCTTGTCTTTACGGCAGCAATGACAGGCCACCAAGTATGGACATCGATTCATGCGAACAGCGCTATCGGTGTTTTTGATAGATTGAAAGACCAGCGTGTAGAAGCCTACAAACTCACCGATCCCAATTTAATGACTGGGGTAATTTCACAGCGATTAGTTAAAAGACTCTGTCCTCATTGTAAAGTGCCTATGATAGATGACGGCTTAGTGAGATACGGGTTTTCTAGTAGTACGATACTATCTTGTTTTAACTTTATCGCGAGAGAAACCTTCGAGCATAATGCTTCAGGATGCAGTCACTGTATTGGAGGATATAATGGACGAACAGCGTTGATAGAAATAATTGTACCAGACTTTACTTTTTTAGATTTAATCAGTCGGGGACAGCGTCAAGAAGCGAACGAGCACTGGCTGAATAACCTTAATGGGATATCAATCTATGAGCATGCTTGGTTGAAAATAGCAGATGGGGTCATCAGCCCTTATGATGCACTATTGAGGATAGGTGACTTTACTTTGATTACTGAAGATAGAAAGAAAAAGCTTATGGAGTTGTTGTTATGAATTTGTCAAAAATAGAGAAGTACTTTTGGAAAATTCAGTTTACGACATCCCAAAGAATGAAAATTTATAGTCGACTATCACGATTCATTAGTAATGGAGTTCCATTAACCAAAGCACTTGATACTTTATATACCCATATTACACAAAACGGTAAAAAGATCAAAACGCCTCAGGCTATTGCGATCAATAGTTGGTTAACCTCTATTCGTAATGGCGGCACACTAAGTCAGTCTTTAATAGGTTGGGCTGAAATGGATGAAGTTGCTGTCATTCACGCGGGTGAGATGTCTGGTGCATTGGATAAAGCTTTTGAGAATGTCATCTATATAAATAAATCTAAAAAACTAATCATGAAAGCTTTGTTTGGACTACTTTATCCTTTAGTGTTAGTCAGTAGTACATTTTTTTACTTATATATTTTCGGAACTCAAGTGGTGCCTGCTTTTGAAGAAATATTACCTGTTGATAAATGGAATGAAACAGGGATATTGATGAAGCACTTATCAGACTTTATTCAGTCTGACCTGGTCTACAGTATATTAGGCATCATTGTTTTTTTTTCATTGATAATTTTTTCACTGCCACGTTGGACAGGACGTATTCGTAAACGATTTGAAAAACTCCCTATCTGGTCTTTATATCGTACAAAGGTAGGTTGTGAATTTATGATTTCACTATGTGCACTGATTCAGGCGGGAGTTCCCTCACCTGAAGCGTTACTGATTATGAGCAGACGAGCATCGCCTTGGTATAAGGAAAAGTTGATTGCTACTCGGCGTATGATGTTAGGGGGGGCCAGAAATATTGGTGATGCCCTTGAAGGAACAAAATATGACTTCCCAAGTTTTGAAATGGTTACTGAATTAAAAACCTATGCTGCACTGGATGGTTTTGAGGAGATGCTCCATGAGTTGGGGCATCAATGGTTAGAGCTTTCGGTAGAAAAAATAAAATTACAAATGGAAATCATAAAGAACATCGCTATTGTATTTATGGGCTTGACCTTTATGTGGATTGTCAGCGGTATTTTCTCTCTGGAACAATTGATATCCTCAACCGCAGCAATGGGTAATAGTTAAAAGTGCGTGCTTTTAATTAAATCACTCCAAATAGTGAAAGATAAATGCTCTAAATAATTTAGTTATACCCTTTATTCTTCAAGTTGCATGGGTGTTAGTTTTGTCCATTCGCACCCGTCATAGAGTGAGCTATGCTCCTGGCGACTCTCAGACTTGCGCCTACACGCAACTCGAATTATTTTGGGTATATATGAGGGTGGCAAACGGATGAATCTCCAATCACTTAGGTATAACGGAGGGGAATTTTGAATAAAATTATGATATTACCTATTGTTATATGCCTGGCTTTTTCAGGCACAGCTGTTGCTTTACAAAAAAGTGCAGTAGATCTAATCAGTACTCCAGGAGATTCACCATTGTCTAAGAATAGCAATGATGATTTGTCCATTGATATCTCTAAATATCAGAATGAACTTGATGAGTACCAAAAAATATTGCGTCAGAGTGAAATGCTTAAGTTGCTGATTAAAAGACAAGGGCTGATGAAGCAATTAGGTGTCACTGATCCTGATGAAATATTATCTCTAGATGAAAACGGCCGCTCTAGAGGTGCTTCCCCTAAAAAAATTGCACAAAGTGCATTATTAATATCAACATTCAAGATAGGGAAAAGTCCTATAAAGGCAAAAATTTTCGTATCAGGGCTTGGTGTTATGATTGTGCATCAAGGAGAAAAAATATCTGATAAATATCGTGTTGAAAGTATTCGTCCAGGTGCAATTGCTGTAAAAAGACTAACGGGCACAGGTGAGACCTTTTATCTTCCCTCACTTCTTTAAATATATTTTATAGGGTGATTATGCGTATCCATTTTCTAAGTTTTTCCGTTCTACTGATGGTTGTTAGCGGGATGAGTTCCCTGTGGGCTGCAGATTCTATAGCACAAGCACTGCCTGAACGTTCGCTGGTTGAAGATATTAATTCAAACGATGTCAAAACGCTTGAGTTGAATAGCGCTAAAGAAATTAAACGTTTGATGAAAAAAGTCACTGAAGATTATCGTACCTTGGATGAGGATAAAAAAACGGTCAATATTAAGCCTGTTGATACATCTCAAACTGGCGGTACGGCATTAAAAGCAGGCATGACTGAAACAAAAAATGTTCCACAGGATCCTACACGGTCTGTGAATACACCAGACGTAACAGAGGTACCGGTTCATGATGTCGCCTCTTCTGCCGTGGTAAGCCCTACCTCTAGCTTATCTGCTTCTGCTGATGTATCTCCAAGCTTTGTGGAAAAGCAGAATAAACTTTTATTCGATATTATCGATCTTCAAAAACAGATTATCTACGACGTTGACATCATGCGTGATACATGGATGAGCCAACGTTTTCTTCAAACATCAGATGACGACAAAGTGGTATCACATCCCGACTACATTGCAACTTACGCGAAAAGTAAAGGGGTACACCTTGATCCTTCTGGTTTTGCTTACCTTATACTTAAAAAAGGCGACAAGACTATTACACCAGGCATGCTGTTTAAAATTAATCTTGAAGAAAATACCACGAAAGGTAAGACGATCAGCAAAATCAGAGACGTAACTTTGAAATATGATACGAAGTTACCGCGATTAGTTTATAAAGCAGTAGCACTGACGGGGATCGGAGGTGTTATTAAGGTTGTCGCACATGCAAGTGATACCTACTCCCAAAAAGCATTACCTAAAGGTATAACTTTAGATACGCCATTAATATATAGATTTAGCACCAGTTATCCTTAATGAAATGGTAGTCGGTCAGCCCTTTCATGGTTAGTCAATATTATGCCATAAATAATTCCAGTTTCTTGTGGTAAATAGTAGATAGGGATATGACCGATAATATAATTAATTAGAGTAAGTGATGAATAATAGGAAGGATATTAAATAACTATCAGTTAATAATCTTTCGTGAGTTTTACACTGGAATTTTAGCATGATTAACAACATGATGTTAGAAAGTAAAAAGTGGCAGCAAGGATTTTCGTTGATCGAAGTAATAATGGTACTTCTGATTTCTACGGTTGTTATTGTAGGCGGAGTTGTCTATTACCAGACCAGTATCACCAGCGAGAAGACTGAATTAACAATCTTAGAGGTCATGAGCCTACTTTCTGTCATTGATAGAGTTTATTCTCCCAATTTCCAGGGTATCTCATCCGATATGGTCGCCAGAACGTGTAACCTTCCTGCATCATTTGTAACACGTGGACCCGATGGAAAGATGAAAATAAAAACACCTAATGGCGAAGAAATACAGATTAAAGAAAGCATTATTGATGGGAAAGATAATCCAAAGTTCTTTCAAATTATATTTTCTGTACCTTGGCGTATGTGTACGGCGATGGGTAGATTTGGCGCTAAAATAAGTGATGGTGGCTTTCCTACTATATATTCAGAAGAGGACGTTCAAAAATATTGTGATGCTGAAAAGGCTAAAGGAAAGATAAGTGATAACGTAAAGATAGTGTATACATTTCATTAAAATATCGGCTTCCAGGGAGTAAAAGAAGATAAACACTGCATTAAATCGCAAGTGGTTAATATAATGACTGATACAAATAAATTTTAAACAGTTCGCTTTCTTAAATTTTAATATTAATTAAATATATTAACGGTAAATAAGTCGACCATCAAAAAATGGCAATGCGGACTCTCGTTGTTTGAAGCCGCTATGGTGCTGGCATTTTCCGCCGTAGTTGTAGCCGGCGTTATGGCCTATTATAATTCAGCTTCAACGAATGAAAAAACGGAAAGAACGATTTCTGAAGAGATGAGTATTATCTCTGCGGTTAATAGTACTTATTCATCAGCTCCTAATTTAAAAGAAATAACGGGAGAAATTATCGCTAAAATGGGTTTTTTACCTGCATCATATATATCCTCTGATGGAGAAATTAAAACACCAAGTGGTACAACAGTATCGATTAAAGCAGGAAAAATGGATAAGAATAGCGACCCTGGATATTTTAATATCAAGATCCCTGTTCCCAGACGTATGTGTTCAACAATGGCCAGGCTAGATTTGGGTAGTAGCCTTATCGAAATGAGGGTAGCAGATAAAGCTAATAAAGGTGTGATTCAAACACGTCCACTCTCTGTTGAGGAAGCGCATAAAGTATGTGGTGATGCACCGGGCGGAAAATTGACGAGGGATCAGTTTGATATATACGACACTTTTCATTAAAAAACCAATATCTAAGGAGTAAAATGCCTACACCGATACAGGTGAGAAAATAAAAAGAATGCACCAGATGGTATTTATATAATATAAATTAAAGTGGGGTTGCTCTTATAATATAAGGATAACATTAACCTTTACGAATGAATTTATTAAAGGCGAATAAACCCAGAAAAAGTAATCATAAATAATAATCACCAAGGAGGTAACCCATATAAAACCTGGTCTATATTATCAATCTAATTAATTAATATATGGTAAATAACTATGTTTAAATCTAAAAAAGCAGTGAAAAAAAGCAAAAAATGGCAACGAGGATTATCACTGATTGAGGCCGCGATGGTATTGGCTCTTTCTGCAGTGGTAGTAGCTGGAGTTATGGCCTATTATCAATCTGCGTCAACAAATGAGAAAACAGAAAGAACGATCTCGGAAATAATGAGTGTTCTTTCTGCAATTAACAGTACTTACTCTTCTGCCCCTAATTTCAATGGTATCACCTCAACTATTATTGCCAAAACAGGAGCTTTGCCTGCGTCCTTTATCGGTAAGGATGATAAAGGGAAGGTTATCATTAAAACACCCAACGGCTATCCGATAGAAATTTCGGCTGGTTCGCTTGATAATAAAACGAACAATGATGAGTATTTTAATATTCAATTTGACGTTCCTGCAACTATGTGTGGCACGATGTCCAGATTAGATCTCGGTAGTAGTCTTGTACAAATGGCTATTGGAGATGCAACTAAACCTCTACCTTCTTTACCTCTAAGCGTTGCAGATTCACAAAAATATTGTGACCTTGCAACAGAAGGGGGAGAGGATAAGAATAAAAATCCGCTTCCAGCTAAAGATCACGTGACAATAGCGTATGCGTTCCATTAATGCTTTATTTACCTTGGTCAAGATAATGAATTTAAAGCGAATAAATTTTTTAAGGAATATTCCAGCAACGCTTTTTTCTGTCTGAATTATAAACCTCAAGGATGAGGTTTATTCATTGAGTATGAGTAAATGAAAGCTAACCTAACTACAACATCCATTATTTACCCTCACTATAGGAAACACATCCATTACTCATGCTTTCCTTGAAATTTGCTTACTGCCTATATGCAACTCACGTTATTTAGAGTATATAGACGATAGTGTGTGACACTATAAAAAACGAATGAGTATTTTGCAGGAAAGAGGTTTTAGATGCTGGGCCAGTTATTAATGTTTATTAGTGCTTTTTTCTTTGCTACGAGCCAGTTGTTCTTTTTTCAAAGTATTATGCAAATTAAAAAAGAGAATATCACTATTTATAGCGATGTGTTGACTTCGCAGCATTTAAATGCACTATCCTTTTGCTCACTATCTTCAAGTCACTGCAATCAGTATGAAGGAAAGGTAATTCCGCAAAGTGATTATCAGTTAAGTTATTATTCTTATTCAGATTATAATGCCAGCCCGCTAGCGATTTCATGTGTAAATAATGGTTATTTATACACATTTGTAGAAAAAAACACAACCAAGGATAAAATTAATAGATACAATATTAGCAGTAAAGAGATAGCCTCTACAGTTAAAGGAATTAGCAGTAAAGAGATAGCCTCTACAGTTAAAGGACGTTCTGGAACTGAATTTTTCTATACTGATGAAAACTTAGAAAAGAGCGACCCTTATAGTAAGATATATAACTCCGTACCAGAGCATATGTGTTATGACAAACATGGTTACTATAAAAAGTCGGAGGCAGAATTCATTTTAGTAAATTATATCGGAGTGTGATAAGCGTTTACAGGGTTTTTTCATCTACTTCATCCTACATAGCTGCGCATAATAGTGCAACAGGTGTGAGTGGTGCAGGTTAGCCGACCGTTGAGCGCAGGGATACGCGATACGAGCCCCTAGGGAAGGGTTCGGCGTGTTGGTGTTCCTCATCATTCCCACATTGCAGAAGCGTGATGTGTAGCGGTATTAAGAACAGCTATTTAGCTCTTAACTTTAAAAATAATATTCATCTTTAAATAATACATCACTGAGTTTATATAATATGCAGAAAATTTTCTTATGGTGTGACTGCCATTACACAAAAATGGGTTTATTATCCCTGTTCTCTGAGGTCTTGCATAATAATATTGAAGTAATAAATTATGATAGGACACATAGCGATATCTCAAGTGATGTTTTATGCTTTTTTTTTGTTATATCAGGAGGCAATTTTTTTGAGATTGCAGAGTTTATCAGAAATAGTCAAATTAAAAAAGATAATGCACTTATAGCTCTGTCTGATGATGAGCTTTATAATGTTTTTTCTCATGTTTGTAATGAGGAAATAAAAAACATCTCAATACAAAAATCCCCAATTGAAATATCTAACATATTTAAATTCATAATAAGTGATAATGAAAAGAAACATAGAAAAACGGTAAGTAAAATCACAAAAAAAGAGCTGCAAGTTATGGAGCTTTTCATGCGTGGTAAAAAAGTATCAGAGGTGGCATCTATTTTACATAGGAGTATAAAAACAATTAGTTATCACAAGCAAAATTTCCTAAAAAAGCTTGGGATAAGAAACAACCTAGTTGTGTTACAGAGTCTATTTCTATTAAAATAATCATTCCCTGCTAATGGAATACCTTATCATTCATATGATATATTTAAAATCTAGAGTTATAACTCACCGCTCTGTTATTTTTTATGTCAGGTATTACTGATGGATTTCGTTATGATTATAAAAAAGAAAACAAAATCACTAAAAAAAGAACAGCGGGGCCTCAGTTTAATAGAAGTTAGTCTTTATATTATTGTGTTTACAATTTCGTTAGTGATTATCACTGATAGTATAAATATCCATCTCAAATCAAAAAAGAAAGAAGAAATAATTAATGGGATTCAGCAATTTAATGATGCATTCAAACAATATATTATAGACAACCAGATAGATTTCCTGTCTTCTAAAGAAGCGACACCACACGCAATGTCATTTGATGATTTAAAAAAAATGGGGTATTTACCACAACAAATGACTGATAGCAATTACATGACATTTAGTTCAACAGGCTATGTTATCCAGAAAAATGTTGCTCGTGTGCTGGACAATATCGGTAGACCTCAACTCGTCGGTATCGTAATAACTTGCCCACAAAACGGAATCCAATCCAATCCTTATGTATTAAGAGGTATAATCAATCAACTTGGAGTATCCGCGGGAATGATGGAGGAAAACCAATCCCGTATCATCGGAAGCCATGGCATTTGGGAAATTTCTCGGCAGGATCGCCCCTCTGGAGTGCCTCTCTTTGAGCAAGGCGCTGGATGTATTTACTCTTTACTGACTGATGTATCATATTTTCACGAAAAAGGTGCGATTCAACCTCCTGAATTTCTGAATTCAAAAATCTCTGTTGAGGCATTCAGTGCAGGGCATAAAATACCGCTTCAGAGTGGGGAAGCGTGGTATCCGCTATTTAACACTGATGTTCTCCACTTGTTCAATAATAATAAGGCGAAGCATATTCGCATTGATTTAGAAGATCAGAATAATTCCTTACTATACTCTAATTTTTTCAACTCGTCAGATATCAAAATTAGCCCTGGTTATTTCCAGTCTGGAAAAAAGGCTTCTTCAATATTCGGGAAGAAATTTAAAATTAAAATAACTCCTTTTGATGATTTTCAACATCCAGGGAAATCAGTCTATTTATTTAATGGTTCTCCAATCACCATTAAACGCTATCAAGGTTCTATCTGGAATTCATTCTCGATTAAAATGGGTGTTAATATCTATAATAAAAATTATAAAATCCCAATAAATCCAGTGGGTAATACTCGAAGTGATATTGGTTACTGTTCTGATGAAAATAAAAAAGATATCGTTACTCCTATGGGTATTGATATTATTGGCATGGACATAGATCTTATTATGCCAGAGCAAAAAGAGGCCTCTTATATTGAACCGCAGACAATAGCTATTATAGTGGATAATGCTGCGAATCCGCCCCCAGACCCAGACCCAGACCCAGATCCAGATCCAGGACCATCCTCTGAACCAAAGCCTTTACCCGATATCGACACTGGCCCTAAGAGGATTTTCATTCTTACGTTAAAGTCACCCACTGATTTGCACTCTGATCCAATGGAGTGGGGGAGCTATGATCGTCGATTTACTCAGCCACCTTTGATTGGTAACGCTGTTCTCTCTAACACTCTGTATTACCGTATAAGTAAAGCTTGCCAAACTTCTATGAGTGGTGAAGCCAGTGTTTATATAAAAACGAATACTGCACGTAAGAAAATTGATTCTATAGCGTGGGATGCAGGGCAGGCATCAACATGGGGATACCATGACATACCCATTAAATAAATTTTATAATAAGCGATATCGGATAACCAAGATACCACAGATTCAACATGGATTTTCTCTCATTGAAGTCGCCCTTTTTCTTATTATTGTTATTGTTATTGTTATTTCGGTCACACCTTTCATTAAGTTAACATCTTATGAGTACAAGACTGTTTCAACTGTGAAAAGAACTGAAATAATAGCTTCCGCAGTTTCATTGTACTTGAGTTATCACAAAGTTGATCTTGCAAACAATATTATAAAAATGGGTAAGCCTCAAGAAATTCCGATAGATGATTTAATCAGTGAAGGATTTTTACCTACTGGTAACAATGAGTTTTCCAAAGATACATTTGGTAATAACTTTCATGTTATTGCGCGTTTAGTTCCCCTAGACAGTTCAGCTGTTAACGCAGGGGAATTGATGGTAATAATTACTGCTCTTAATGAAAATAAGGTTAAAGATATTCCTGTAGATATGCGTGGGGAAATAGTTTCGATGCTGGGAATTAATGCTGGAATAGAGCCACTATCCGGTAACAAGAGTGAGATCTATGGCGTATCTAGGAATTGGACTGTTCACCTTCAGGATTGGTCTGTTCCTAATATTGATTATAAAAAAGCGCAATATTTTTACTTTATAGAGTCAAAAAATACTCTCAGTAATGACACTGAAATTTATAAAACAGAAGCGGATAAAATATCAAAGATTAGTTTCGACAGTAATCATCAATCTTCCTGGGCTCCTGTTTTCACTGAAGATAAGTTGCTTATCTCAATGAAGGATAATCCAGACATTGACTACTTCCAGGTGAGCATTACCCCTAGCACTGATAAAAAGCCAAGAAATTATCAAGTGTTAGGCGAAAAATTAAGTATTAATCCTGAACCTGAATGGCTTCCAATTGGTAACCAAAATGATGTGAAAATCA